>JAJYTI010000176.1 GCA_021793135.1 Bacteroidota bacterium | reverse complement strand
ATAACTCTCCGTAACATACGATTTGATCATAAACGTATGCATGATGCGTAGATTTATTTTGTACAATAAAGTTCTCTAATTCTGCGAATAACACTTCTACTTCGGTATATACAGAACTTCTAGAGTTCGGAAATAACTCTTTCAACATCGAGTTATGAAAGTCTTTTACTACCTGTAATGGCTTTTGCCATTCTTTATTTGACTGCAAAGTAGCTTCCACAACTTCTTCAAAAGCATTGGTCATTTTTCCCATTGCAGAAATTACTATCAATAAAGACTTTGGAGATTCTTTTTCTAAAATCCTTTTTAGATTTCTTACTCCGTTTGCATCCTTAATAGATGCACCACCAAACTTATATACTTTCATCTAAGCGAGAATTTTTATCTTTTGTATATGCTGCCAGTTCTTTTGTATGCATTTGTGCAAGGTACCAATCTTTTAGAATGGTTGTTCCTGACTTTTCATAAAAATCGATAGCATTTTGATTCCAATCCAGCACTTCCCATTGCACTCTTCTCACACCTTCATTTTGTGAATATAGCAATACCTCATCATAAAGTGCTTGGCCAATTCCTTTACCTCGAAAAGATTGTGTTACTATCAAATCTTCTAAATGTACAGCTTTTCCTTTCCATGTAGAAAATCGAAAATAGAAAAGTGCTATTCCTACCACTTTTTCTTGTACTTCAGCCACAAAACATTTATAAAAAGCTTCATCACTAAATCCATAACGATATAATTCTTCCTCAGTTATTTCGACTGCATTGGGCTCTTTTTCGAAAATTGCTAGCTCACAGATTAAATTATATATAGCGGGAATGTCGGCTGGTGTTGCTTTTCTGATAGTAGTTTGCATAGAATGAATAAATTAAAATACAAATATCGGTGCTTTTCTTTAAAATCCCGATATTTGCATAAAATTCAAGAACACAACATATTTATGGAATCTACAAACCAAACTCTTGGTGAGTTTATTATCGAAAATCAAGAAGAGTTTCAATATTCTTCAGGGGAGCTATCCCGTTTAATCAATTCTATTCGTCTTGCTGCTAAAGTAGTGAATCATGAAGTTAACAAAGCTGGGCTTGTTGATATACTTGGTTCTATCGGTAGTGATAACATACAAGGTGAAGAACAACAAAAACTAGATGTTTTTGCCAACGATACATTCATTCGCACTTTAACCAATCGAGAAATTGTTTGTGGAATTGCAAGTGAAGAAGAAGATAGCTTCATCAATATAAAAGGATTAAAAAAAGAAAACGAAAATAAATATGTGGTCTTAATCGATCCGTTAGACGGTTCCTCTAATATTGATGTAAACGTTTCGGTAGGTACTATTTTCTCTATATATCGTCGTGTTACTCCTATAGGAACTCCAGTGAAGGAAGAGGATTTCTTACAACCAGGAAATAAGCAAGTAGCTGCAGGGTATATCGTTTATGGAACCTCTACCATGCTTGTTTACACTACTGGACATGGGGTTAATGGTTTTACATTAAATCCAGCAATTGGAACATACTATTTATCACACCCAAACATGAAATTCCCTGAAGATGGATATATCTACTCGGTAAATCAAGGGAACTTTAGTCAATTTAACGAAGGGGTTAAAAAATATATTCAATACTGCCAGGCAGATGAAGACAATCGCCCTTATACCGCAAGATATATTGGCTCATTGGTATCGGATTTTCATAGAAATATGATCAAAGGTGGAATTTATATGTATCCAAGCACAAAATCCAATCCAAACGGGAAACTCCGCTTATTATATGAATGTAATCCTATGGCATTTATAGCCGAACAAGCAGGTGGAAAAGCTAGCGACGGAAAAACTAGAATTCTAGATATAGACCCTACAGAGTTACACCAACGTGTACCTTTCTTCTGTGGAAGTAAGAAAATGGTAGATAAAGCAGAAGAGTTTCTTAAAGAAGAATAATTTTCAACAATATTCTATATAATCACAGCATGACTTTGGCAAGAATGTCAGGTCATGCTTTTTGTTTCTTTACAATTTTATGGCATTAAAAAATATTCTAAACCTATTCCAATCCTCTAAACTGAATACTAGTTTAGAATTAGCTTTACAATCCGAAGGACCAGCAAATATTGCAATAGAGGGACTTGTTGGTAGTGCTACTTCTTTTGCTATGACCGCTTTGTACAACAAAACAAAGCGACCTTTATTACTAGTACTTGAAGACAAAGAAGAGGCAGCTTATTTCTTTAATGATTTAGAACACACGCTAGATAAAGATTTGGTTTGTTTTTTCCCTGCTAGCCATAATCGACCATATCAAATAGAAGCAATCGACAACGCCAATGTATTGTTACGTGCCGAAACTATGCAAACCTTACAGAATACTAAAAAGCCATTGGTAATTGTAAGCTATGCCGAAGCATTATTTGAGAAAGTCACCACACGTAAAGAATTAAAAAAACATACCTTAAAGATTAAAAGTGGGCAAGAATTATCACTCGACAAATTAAACGAAAAGCTTTTCTCTTATAATTTCCGACATACTGATTTTGTAACGGAACCTGGAGAATTTTCGGTTCGTGGTGGTATCTTGGATGTCTTTTCCTTTAGTCATGATCAACCATATCGGGTGGAATTCTTTGGCAACGAAGTGGATAGCATTCGTACATTTGATATCGAATCGCAATTGTCCATTGAAACCATTAAATCGATTGAAATTGTTCCCGATTTGGCTCATGGAATTACGCAAACGGATAGACAAAGCTTACTTAATTTCTTACCAAAAGAAAGTGCTATAATTCTAACTAAGCTAGAAAATATAGCTGCAAAACTGGATAAATTATTTGAAAAAGCAGAATCGATTTATCAAAAAAATCATGCAGATAGTGATACTATAAAACGAAGCCTACCCGAGGAATTATATATTACAAGCAAGAGCTTTATAGAACAATTAGGCAATCACAATCAAGTACATATCCAGCCTGGAGTTGAAGAGCAATATACTCATAGAATCACTTATAAAACCAGCCCACAACCATCGTTCAATAAGCAATTTGATATGCTTATTGACAATTTAAATAAAAATACAAAAGAGGGGTTTACAAACTATATTTTCTGTAGTAATGAAAAACAAGCTACTAGATTACGTGACATCTTTGCTGATTCTAAAAAGAAAGTAGAGCAATATCAAACTTTAGTATTCCCTATTCATGAAGGATTTGTAGATCCAAATACCGAAGTAGTTTGCTATACCGATCATCAAATATTTGAGCGCTATCATCGATTCCGATTAAAAGATGGTTACTCCAAAAAACAAGCACTCACTTTAAAAGAGTTAACGAGCTTACAAATTGGAGATTATGTAACCCATATGGATCACGGAATTGGAAGGTTTGCAGGCTTGATGAAAATAGAAGTCGATGGGAAGCAACAAGAAGCTATAAAACTAGTCTATGGCGAACGAGACATCTTGTATGTAAGTATTCACTCGTTATATAAGATTACTAGATATAACGGTAAAGATGGTAAAGAACCAAAGCTATATAAGCTAGGTAGTGCTGCTTGGAAAAAACTAAAACAAAAAACACGCAAGAAGGTAAAAGAATTAGCGTTTGATTTAATCGAATTGTACGCTAAACGAAAACTCCAAAAAGGATTTGCATACGGTCCCGATACGTACTTACAAAATACATTAGAATCGTCTTTTATTTATGAAGACACACCCGATCAATCCAAAGCTACAGAAGATGTAAAACGAGATATGGAAAGCGAGCAGCCAATGGATAGATTGGTTTGTGGAGACGTAGGATTTGGAAAAACAGAAGTAGCCATCCGTGCAGCGTTTAAGGCAGTAGACAATGGCAAACAAGTAGCTGTACTTGTTCCTACAACCGTGCTAGCATTTCAGCATTATCAAACCTTTACAGAAAGATTAAAAGGATTGCCAGTTAATATAGATTACTTAAATCGATTCCGTACTGCAAAAGAACGAAAAGAGGTATTAGAAGGCTTAAAATCAGGGAAAGTAGACATTGTAATTGGTACGCACCAGTTAACTAACAAAAGCGTTCAGTTTAAAGACTTAGGCCTACTCATTATTGATGAAGAGCAGAAATTTGGTGTTGCTGTAAAAGACCGATTAAAGCTGATTAAGGAAAATGTAGATACTTTAACGCTTACTGCCACACCTATTCCCAGAACGTTACAATTTAGTCTTATGGCCGCAAGAGATTTATCGGTTATTAAGACACCACCACCAAACCGTTATCCAGTAGACACACAATCTATTCGTTTCTCGCAAGAAACGATTCGAGATGCGATTCATTACGAGCTTTCTCGTGGTGGCCAAGTATTTTTCATTCACAATAGAGTGGAAAATATTCAAGAAGTAGCTGGAATGATACAGCGCCTTGTTCCGTACGCTAAAATAGGAATAGGCCATGGGCAAATGGATGGAAAAAAATTGGAAGAACTCATGTTGAAGTTC
>JAJYTI010000175.1 GCA_021793135.1 Bacteroidota bacterium | reverse complement strand
TCGCATTTGTAAGTTTATATTGTTAGTGTTCTCAGTCATTCCCAGCAAATACACTTCTTCGGCCCAGTCTAATAGATTGTATTCTTCCAATATACGTCCCGCATTCGATGCGAAAATAGGACGATCTTTTAGACGTTCTAAGGCATCTTCGTAGTAGTCGTTTGCTTCTTTTTCTTTGTTTTGTAGAAAAGCATTTTGAGCTAATTCGATAAGCAAATGTGGATGTGCAGCCGATTTGTTTTTTTCTTCTAGCAATTGCTCAGCCGTATCATATTGTTCTAGCTCCTGATGTGTTTTTACTAAGTCTATAAAAAGAGTATTGTTGCTAGGAGTTTGTCGATATAATTCTTGGTATATCTCTAGTGCTTTTTCATATTCCCCTTGCTTAAAGTAGTTGTCTGCTAGGGACTTATTTTGTCCGTAACTTACAGATGTAATTAAAAGCATAAAAAGAAACCCGATATATTTCCACATAATTAGAAAACCCTTATAATGAGGTTAATTTACAAAATTATATATTGTTTCTACTTCTAGTTTGTAATTCTTAAACAACTTTCTCTTGTGTTGGTTGTAAATACTACTTATTCCCTTAGGTAACTAATGTTACGGTACACTCTAAATGTGCGTTCTATCTTTATCCCAAATTAGGATAGAATATGAATACTTATAAAACATTATTGTTATTACTCTTGTTGCCAAGTTTTGTTTTAGCGCAACAGAATGTACCAATTTCCAAGGCAGAGGCATTGGATAATGTGAAAAGGCAGAATTATAGTTTGAAGATAGGCGAGCAAAAAGTTCTTGCAGCTCAAGGGGATTATAGGCAGACCAATGCGGTGTTCTTTCCAAATATTACCGCTTCACACACAGGAATGGTTACTAACAATCCATTAAATGCTTTTGGATTTAAATTGAATCAAGCCATAGTTACTCAAGCAGATTTTGATCCGAATGTATTGAATGATCCTTCGCAGGTAAAAATGTTTGCGACTAAGTTTGAATTTCACCAACCGATTTTCAATTTGGATGGAATTCATCAGCGTAAAGCGGCAAAAGCTAAATGGAACGCTACGAAACTTCAATTAGAACGTACCGAAGACTATATCATTTTCGAAACAGAAAGCGCCTATATGCAATTGCAAGTAGCTCATAAAAGCGTGGCGGTTTTAGAATCTGCTCTAGAGGTTGCGAAAGAAAACTTGAGAATGGCAGAAAACAGCCAAGCACAAGGATACATTCAGCATAGCGATGTACTCGCTGTACAGGTGCGAGTAACCGAAGTGGAAAATCAATTGCAGTATGCTAAAAGCAATGTTCGAAATGCATCAGAATATTTAGCGGTATTAATGAATGAGGATGTTGACGGAATATTGCATCCTGCAGACGATTTAGTTGTGTTGTCGGAATGGGATATCGCTGCTGAACTTCCAGAAGCAAGAGCCGATATTCAAGCAATGGAAATGGCGACAGAAGCATATAGACAAAATCATAAAGCCGATAAAATGACGATGCTACCAAGATTGAATGCTTTTGGGAGCTATGAGTTGTATGATGACGAGATTTTTAAAGGAGATGCAAGTGGATATCTGATAGGAGCAGCATTGACATGGGATTTGTTCGACGGCTTTAAGCGATATGGGAAATCTGAAAAATCGAAGGCAGATTTTGAAAAAGCAAATCTAGAGTTGGATAAATATAAATCGGAAAGCCAATTAGAATTAAACAAGGCCAAACGAATGTTTGAAGATGCTAAGAATAATTTAAGATTGACAGAATTAGCATTAGAACAGTCTGAAGAAGCATTGCGTATTCGCTCTAATCGATTTAAAGAAGGATTGGAGAAAACAAGCGACTTGCTCATGGCAGAAACCCAGCTTCAGCAAAAGCAATTGGAATATTACCAAATGGTTTTTCAGCACAATTATGCTTTAGCCTACCTTCAATTATTAACAAAAACAAATTAAAAAAAACACTTGCTGTATGTAGCATGAACATATAGCGATAAAGAGATTCTAACAATTTAAAATATATTTAAAATGAGACTGATTTATACCATTTTAATAAGCTTTTTGCTTCTAGGATTTTATAGTTGCAATAATAGCAGTTATGAAGCTACAGAAGATAACTCCCCTGCGGTAGCAGTTAAAGTAAATGCTGCTGCATCGCAAGATGATGCAGGTTTTTTAACAGCAAGCGGGATTATAGAAGCTACAAACTCGGCTAACCTTAGCACAAGAATGATGGGACATGTAGACAAAGTACATGTAAAAGTAGGACAAAAGGTTAAAAAAGGACAGCAGCTAATCAGTATTAATAATGCAGACTTATCGGCAAAACAAGCACAAGCACGTGCAGGGATTTCTGAAGCACAAGCTGCTTTTAATAATGCTGAGAAAGACTACAATCGTTTTCAAAGTTTATTTGATGATAATAGTGCTACTCATAAAGAATTAGACGATATGAGTGCACATTACGAAATGGCAAAAGCCAGATTAGAAGGCGCTAAGGAGATGATGAATGAAGTGAATTCGCAGTTTAGCTATGTAAATATCGTAGCACCTTTTGATGGAGTAATAACAAGCCGCACCATTGAAACTGGCGATATGGCAAATCCAGGAATGCCATTGATTTCTATGGAAGGAGAAGGAAGTTATGAGGTAATGGCTTCGGTTCCAGAATCTGAAATAGCAAAGATAAAATCAGGAGCCGATGTAAAAGTACTTGTAAGATCTTTACAAACTGAGGTTTCAGGAAAAGTTACCGAGGTAAGTTCTTCGGCTAGAAATACGGGAGGACAATACTTAGTAAAAATAACCCTAGACGAATCCGATCAAAATATTCTTTCTGGAATGTATGCTACCGTTCAATTCCCTATAGAATCAACAAAAGAAGCTACGACAATTTTAATTCCAAAGTCCGCACTCGTACATAGAGGAGAGTTAACAGGGATTTATACGGTGAGCCAAAGCAATACAGCAATCCTACGTTGGTTGCGATTAGGGCGAACTTATGGAGATAAAGTAGAAGTGTTATCTGGTTTAAGTGCAGATGAGGTTTATGTTATCTCAGCAGAGTCGAAGATTACAAATGGCACAAAATTAATGGTAAAATAATTGGGATATGAGAGATGGAATTGCAGGCAAGATAGCCAAACTATTTATTGATTCGAAACTCACAATATTACTGATGGTCGTATTTATGATTGTCGGTGTATGGAGTTCACTTTTAATTCCTAGAGAGGAAGAGCCACAAATCGATGTCCCTATGGCCGATATTTTTGTTGGATATCCAGGAGCATCAGCAACAGAAGTTGAGTCTCGAGTGGTAAAACCCTTAGAGAAATTAGCATCCAATATTCCTGGTGTAGAATATGTGTACTCGACATCTACCAAAGAAGGAGCTATGGTAATCGTTCAGTTCCACGTAGGAGAAGATATCGAACGCTCTTTTGTGAAGCTTTATAACGAGATGAACAAGCATATGGATTTAATGCCAGAAGGCGTTACGATGCCGCTTGTGAAAACTAGAGCGATTGATGATGTGCCTATGTTAGGTTTGACGCTGTGGAGTGAGAATTATGATGATTATGAGTTAAAACGCATGGCCGATGTGCTCTCGCAAGAAGTTGCTAAAGTAGAAGAGGTTTCTGCCATACACAAGTTAGGAGGTAGAAATCGTCAATTACGAGTGGTATTAGACAAAGATAAATTAGCCTCTAGTGGATTGGATTTCTTGACAGTAGCCGAGATGATTCAGGCAAACAATAAGCAAATGACCTCTGGAAGTTTCGATAAAAACGATACCGAGTTTATGGTAACTACTGGAAATTTCTTAGAGACATTAGAAGATGTAGAGAATCTAATCGTTGGAGTAAATAGCAATCAGCCAGTTTACTTAAAACAAATTGCCAGTATTACGGACGGACCAGAGCTTCCAAGTCAGTATGTGAGTTTTGGTTATGGACAAGGAAGTAATAAGCTAGCTGAATATACTTCAGAGTATCCAGCCGTTACTCTTGCTATTGCAAAGCGTAAAGGAGCAGATGCGATGAAGATTTCCGATGTTATTTTGGATAAAGTAGAGCATTTACGTGCCGATTTAATTCCAGATGATGTCCATGTAGAAGTTACTAGAAACTACGGAGAAACCGCTTCTCAAAAAGTATCGGAGTTAATGATGCACTTATTAGGTGCAATATTGGCAGTAACAGTTATTGTAATGCTAGCCATGGGTTGGCGTGGTGGCTTGGTAGTGTTCTTGTCAGTTCCTATTACATTCGCATTGACTTTATTAAGTTACTATTTATTGGATTATACCTTGAATAGGATTACACTTTTTGCTCTTGTATTTGTTACGGGAATTGTGGTGGACGATTCGATTATTATCGCCGAGAATATGCATCGACATTTTAAGATGCGACGATTACCATTTAAACAAGCAGCTCTTTATGCAATTAATGAAGTTGGTAACCCAACGATAT
>JAJYTI010000174.1 GCA_021793135.1 Bacteroidota bacterium | reverse complement strand
AAGAATTGATGTAGTAACAGAAAGAATTGAATTAGTTCGCCCAATAAAAAAGGAAGAAAAAAATTTATTGAAAACGGTAAGTCGAAAAATGACAATAAATAAAACTGGCACCTATGCTTATTATCAGTTTGATGGTGAATTATGGGTTTATGACTTAAATGAAAATATAGATAAATATATTGGGAGATTTGAAGAGTATAGAAATAATACATTAGCTAACGTAAGTCCTAACGGAAACGTAAACCTATACTATACAGATTCTCAAGACAGCTTAGGTGATATAGAACTTATATTTTGGGATATGGAAACTAATTCAAAGCGAAGTTTAATTAAAATCAAGGATTTAGGGTTTTCTACAAATGCAGATTATAGCTTTGATTTTATAAACGATTCGAGCATAATATTAGATAAAGAAGGAGAAATCGTTCGAATGAATCTAGGAACTGGAGAATACGAACCTATTCCTATTAAAGTGGAGGTGAAAAAGATTATTAAAAAACCATTACGTAGGGAACCTCAATATATTAGAGACTCCATTATTACAGCAAGTGTCTTACGCAACCCAGTAACCAAATCTGATTTAGATACGATATATTTTGGAGCTTTTGGGAGACTTCATTCGTATGCTAAAAACACAAAAGAAATAACCGAAATCTATACTAATGAAGATCGATTTGAAGTTTCTCCGAGCTTATCACCAGATGGAAAATACTTAGCTTATACGAGTTGGAATGATACAGAGATGGGTCACGTTTATGTAAGAGAATTAAAAACAGGGAAGGAGTATCAATTAACAAAAACTTCTGGAAGGTATATCAATCCAGCATGGTCTCCTGATGGTACCGAAATTGTGTTTCTGTCTGATGAAACAGAAGCAAAAATGGGAATTAGAAGGCTATCAGGAGGTGCTAACACCTATAATTACTCTTTAGATTTACACCAGCTAAAAGTTTTTAAAAATAGTGTTATTCAAATAAATTCAAAGAGTGATATTATTACCCGAATTTTTCCACTCTCAAATAAACCTAAACGTTTCTACCCAATACCTGTTTATAATGCTAATAATAAAAGTATTTTTATAACCACAAGAAATCATGAAAAGGATTTACCTGTTTTAATTGAAATAGATTTAGAAACAAAAAAAGTTATTGATGAAACACTGATTCCTTTTCATACGGATGAAGTGGTAGTTTCACCCAATGCTCAACATATCGCTTTTATTTTCGATGAGCAAGTTTGGATAAATTGTTTTCCATTTTCTTTGAAAATCGAGTTCTTTGAAGGTTCAGAATTTATTCCTGAACAATTTCACTATAAGGGTGGTGTTGTAAATAATGTCTTATTACCCAAAGCTAAATCGATATATGAAATTGCTCCTAGTTATTTGTCATGGCAAGATGAAAATATACTAATGTGGGGTTCTGCAAATGAGATATATACTTATGACATACGAACAGGAAAGACAGAGCAAAAAGCCGATATAAAAGTGCAACAACCTAGAGCTATTCCTAAGGGACAATTTGCATTGATCAATGCAACAATTATCACAATGAATAAGGAAGAGGAGATTATTGAAAAAGGAACGATTTTAGTAAAGAATAATAGAATTGAAGCTGTAGGAAAGATAGGAGATATAATTATTCCAAAAAGATACAAGGTTTTTGATCTTAAAGGTAAAACAATTATGCCGGGAATAATAGATGTACATGCGCATTATCACCAAGGACCTTATGAAATCGTTAATCAGCAAGATATAGAGTATTTAGGAAGCTTAACTTATGGAATAACAACGATATTTGATCCTAATTCTAATACTTTAGATTATAGAGAACATGCGCAAATGGTGGAAACAGGAAAAATATTAGGGCCTAGAATATTTTCATCGGGAAATATAATTTTTCCATTTAAAACTCATGCTAATTATTATACTCTAAATAGCTTCGAGGATTCGGAGAGACTTGTATTAAGTTTTTTGAAATTGGGAGTATACGGGCCGATTAAAGACTATCTTATTTATAATTCTAAAACGAAAAGACTGTTATATGATTCAGCTATTACTAATGGGCTGTCAATTACAACTCATCAGGAAAGATATAACTTAATAATAAGATCATTGCTGAGTGGTTATACGGGGTTAGAACACGCTTTTAGAATTCCTATTCAAGATGATATCCTAAAAACGCTTTCAATGAGTAAAATTAATTTTACACCTACTTATTTAGTAACACCAGGAATAGGGGGGATTTATAATACTCAAACAGATAAAAATAAATTGCGTGAGATATATGGTGATTTATTTTTAAATAGTAAATCTTCTTGGTTTTACAATAATGAAATGTATTCTGTACAAAATGAAAACATTATTAGAGACTTAATTAGTTTGGTAAATAATGATGTTAAATTAAGTGTGGGAGGTCATGGAGATCCATTACCAGGAATTGGAACTCACTGGGAGATGTGGTTTTTTTCTAAAGGGATGAATAATTATGATGTACTAAAAGCCGCTACTATTAATGGTGCTGAGAAATTGGATTTACAAAAGGAAATAGGATCTATAGAAAAAAATAAGCTTGCAGATATATTGGTGCTTAATAATAACCCTTTAGATGATATATTCAGTACTATAGATATTCAATATACTATACTAAATGGAGCTTTTTATGAAGCTGATACAATGAAACAAATTTATCCAATTGAAAAAGGATTTGATTTATAACTATTTATGTTCATTATTAGTTTAATGGGGGCTTATGCCCCCATTTTAAATTAATTTAGAGATTACTCCATTCAACATAATCACCATCATCATGTCTGACTGGTTGTATACAACTAAGATCTAGCACTTCGGTTGATTTGTCATTATAAAACACCATACATATAGGTCCTTGACTATTCTCTGAACAAGCAGCTAAGATGTTTGTGCATATTCCTCCCTCTTTAATCGAAAAAGGTTTAAGTTCATTTTCATTATTCCCACTGAACGCATAGGCTCCAAAAGCTGCCATAAACACTACGGCAATCTTCATTAAAATATTTGCTTTCATAACATAAAAAATTAAAATTAATACCTACTAGATTATCAGGTGTTCGGCTTCTCCTGCTTCTTCATGGCCATGAAAAAATTGTTAAGCATATATACCACTAACTCGTTTGGGTATAAAGCGATTAAATAAATATCGTTGATATAAAACTCACGTATTTCAACTCCATTGCGTCGTGGAATAGCAATACTATACTTATAGCCTGTGTCATTATGGTACACATCAATAAGATTATATTTTTGCATTCCAGCATCTATATCTCCCTTCCCTAATACCTGCGAATGCACAAACCAATGGTCATTATGTGCTATTGCCTTGCTATGTAAAGCTGAGGTGGGGTTATCACGCAAATGCGTGCCATCCCGTCCTTTGTTGGTCTGAATTTCTGCTAAGTCGGATGCATATAATAAGTCTAACTTTTCTACTTTAGAAAAGTTGAGGTTCCAAGAAGGAAGTTGATTCTTATAGAAATACAAATAGCCTATTTGTTGCTTTTTTGTATTCCATATCAAGTTACCATCGACTTCGAATAAGTTTTCATTTTCCTGCACTAGCACATTATGGATAGTTACATACGGCTCGGTATCCTTATAATCTACTAACACATATTTCTGAGTGCTAGCTTGTAGGGCTCTAAGAATAAAACGAGTGCTATCTATTGCTACCCAATCACTAAAGTAGGGGACTTGTGGCATAAACTCTTTAGCAATCCATTCATCCACTTTTCCCTTATAGATACTGGGTGTAACACCTTCTGCCATATAGAAATAACCTTCATATACTTTCCATTTTGGTAAAGCCTTAAAAGATTCTGGAGCATCGGGTAACTCTATTTTAAAATGTAAAGTATCGCTAGTATGATAGTTCCACACTAATCCGTGTGTAAATCCAGTGCTGTTTCCTAAATAAACAAGACTATCCTTTACGCCAGCGAGGTAATAGGAGTTATATGCTAATTTTTGACTCGCAATTTCTTTAATTTCTCCTGTATAATAACTCCTAGAAAAACTATGGTCTTCTAGTAATTTGGGTTGTGGTTGGAGAAAGAACAGTGCTAAAACAAGACTTATGGCTAACAGACTGCCTATGAGAAGATGCTTATAAGAAATTGGAGGGGCTTGCTCTAGTTTCCAAGCCAAGCCAGCAAGAAAAGTAAGAGCACCGTTAAAATATAGATGCGCCTCCCAGTCCATGGCTTCTAATATGCCACCACATGAACATGGAATATTTGGACTATACATCCAGATAAGATAAACGTATATACTAAAAGACAACATTAAAAAGTAACTTCCTAATAACGCTTTGATACGTAGATGAGGAATAAGCAGTGCAATTGCTAATCCTAATTCTATTATAGGAACCACCAAGGCCAAGAACTTAGCATAAGGAGCCAGCATATTTGACTGCGCTATTTGTGATATAAATATACCAGTGTCTAATAGTTTA
>JAJYTI010000173.1 GCA_021793135.1 Bacteroidota bacterium | reverse complement strand
GCTGTCTTGAAGTATAATCTCCTGTAAGGTTGATGTTTAGAATAGGAAATTCTTCCGATATGTTCATATCGAATACCGTAGGTTCAACTTTAGCCCCATTGTCCATTGTTGGCCATGTAGTTTCAGCCTTAACAAGGTCTACTTTGTCTTTTATAAGCTGTTTGGCAACGTTGATTTCTGTTTTTTCATCAAACTCTACAATAATAATCGAAAAGTCTTGTAGAGTAGTAGAGGTTATTTTTTTAACACCAGCTACGTTATTGAATTCTTTCTCTAATGGTTCTGAAATAAATTTTTCTACATCTTCGGCAGCATTCCCTGGATTAACAGAACTTACATATATCTGTGTCATTACTACTTCTGGGAACGCTTCTCTAGGCATGCTGTAATACGAGAAAACTCCCATAAATAATATGATGGCCATAATGACATATACCGTCATAGGATTGCTTATGGCCCAAGAAGAGATGCCAAATTCTTTATATGGATTGGATTTCATAATCTAATTACCGATTTAATTTTGCAAACGTATTCTTTGACCATCGCGAACGGATTTGGCACCATCTATAAGAATGATGTCTCCAGATTCTAAACCAGATAAAATCTCTGTTTGGTTATTCTGTGTTTTCCCTAATTCTATTAATCTACGTTTAGCTATCGTTTTATCTTTATCGTCTTTAGTATATACATATACATAAGATTCGCCTTGGCCATTAACTTGAATAATATTATTAGGAATTAAAATGGCTTCTTCATTAGTATAATCATTTAAACGAATCGATGCAATTTGATTCGGTCTAGCCAAGTCAATTTTTCTGGGAATATTTATTCGAGTTTTAAACGTACGGTTCTCTGGATTGATATGACTACCCACTTGCTCCACCTTGGTTTCGAATTTTTCGTTTATAGAACGGATAAATATTTCTACTTCCGAATCTACTTTAACCACAGAAAGATAATTTTCAGGAATACTAGCATCTACATATAAATTATTTAAACTTACTAAACGCAATAATGGTGTCTGGCCAGGCATACTTAACTGTCCTTGCTCTACAAGTAATTCGTCTATTACTCCAGAGAATGGTGCGCGTATGGTAGATTTATCTATTTGACGTTGGATTTGTTTTACTGAGCTTTGTGCCGATTCAAAATTAGACTTAGCTTCTAAATATTGCATTTCCGATCCAATATTTTGCTCCCACAATCTGGATTGACGTTCAAAAGTAGTTTTCGCCAAATTCTCTTGTGTTTGTAATTGTGCCAATTGACTATTTAGTCCGCCATCATCTATTACAACTAACACTTGACCTTTAGTTACTGCTTGTCCTTTTTCTATAGGTAACTGCTGAATTACACCCGAAGTTTCGGAGTAGAGTAAGATATTTTCATCAGTTGTCAAGTCACCTTGTACTTCAATATAGTGTTTAAATACCGTTGGTTTTAGAGTGTCTATTGTAACCAAAGCAGTTTGCTGATCGTTATCTTGATCGGCAAAATAGTTGTCTATAACCTGAGCTTTCTCTTGTAGGTTTTGTAACTCTTTTTGTATTTCATTACGACGTTGATGTAAAGCCTCATTGTCATGCTTTTCAATTAAAGCGTCGATGTCGGGTGTATTGTTATTACATGCAGCAGTGATTAATAACAAGCCGCCTAATAAATAATGTCGATATGTAGTTCTCTGTCCAAACATAATTGTAATGCTTAGTTTATTGTTTTTAATAAAGCTTCTAATTTCGCTTTTGAATCTATAAGATTTAACATCGATTCAAAATATTGTTGTTGTGCACTAAATAGTTGTATCTGTGCTTGTCGGTAATCAAAACTACTACCAATTCCTTCTTGGAATTTAATAGAATTCTTTTTTTCTATACGCTCCGCTAACTCCATATTTTGTTTTGCAGCACTTAGATTTTCCAAGAATACTTGATATTCGTTTTGTTGTTTGTTGTAATTTATCTGTAATTGTTGCGAAATTTCGTCTAGTTGATTTTCCGCTTGCTCCAAAGCAAATTGTGCTTTTTTGGTTTGTGCACTACGCATTCCACTACTAAATATTGGGAGGTTTAATGAAACTCCTACCAAAGATGCGGTGTACCATGACTGTTCGCTTTTAAAGAAATCGAAAGAATCACTATACGCCGATGTTCCGTAATTGATAAAGGCATTTAGTCGTGGTAAAGCTTTACTTCGTTCCAGTTTCCACTCTAATTCTCTTTGTTTTACCAATGTTTCGGCTATTTTATAGTCTATGGTACGTTCTAATTCCATTTCTCTATCAAGTAAACCAAGTTGAGAAGCTTCTTGAGTTAATTCATCAAGTGAATCTGTAAGTTCTAATTCGTTGTTAATAGGAATTCCAATATTCAGATTCAACATCTGTTTAGCAAGGCTTAGGTTGCTTTTTGCACTTCTAAGTTGGGTTTGCATTTCTAATAATGTAATCTGTAATTGCTCTACCGATTCTTCTTCGGCCATTCCATTCTCGAAGATTTTTTTTGTTTCCTGCAAATTGTCCTCAATATGTAGAATGTTTTTTTCAAATATATCTGTAAGTTCCTGTGCTAGAAGAGCACTAGCATAAGAGTAGGTGATACTAGTTTCTATTTCTACAGCAGCTTTTTGGGCGTTATTGTCCGTATAATCTAAGAATACTTTTGCTGCTTGTAGGCCTACCAGATAGCTTCCGTCAAAAATCATTTGAGTAAGTGTGATATTGGCACTTGCCGATTGTTTTGTTCCAAAAGTCAAAGGCATAAAACTACCAGGTTCTCCTCCCATAAATTCTCCTGGGACTAGTGTTACTGGCTGTTTAATGTTGTAATTATAGTCTGCATCGGCATTGATTTGTGGTAGACCTTGAGCAGTAGTCTCCCACTTTTGTTTCATTGCTTTGGCTACTTCCTTTCTGGCATCTATAGCCTTATGACTATTTTCTAAAGCATAATTTATTGCTTCTTCTAGACTAAGTTGACTTGGATACTCATGTTCCGATTGGGCATAACCTATAGTGATGCTAGAAAGCAATACCATGAATATATAGATGTAAGTATTTTGCAACATATATTTATAATAGAATAAAGTTTTATTTAATAGCTTATTGCACGTAATACATGTAATATTTTAAAAATCAAACAAAGATAAGTAGTTGAAAATTAAGAGCAAGGTTTGTTGTGATTTATTCTTTTTGAAATGGCTAGTTAGCTTGTTTTTTAGCAATTTATTATAAAATAAAGGATTCGATTATTAAATTAATGACAAGATTTTTTGGTCATACAACAAAAATGTAAATATAATACTGCGGTATCGATAAACTTAATGGCATAATAAGTAGAATATATTGTTAAATAGGCCCGAAAGATTAATGCATGTAGTACATTTGTGCAAAAATAATTGTATGCACTATTTAGCTACGTACCAGGAAACGTTGGAAAAGGCATTAAGTAATTCTATTCCAACACATGAGCCTGCGAATTTGTACGAGCCTATATCTTATATGCTTTCCATAGGAGGCAAACGTATGCGTCCAATATTGACTTTATTGGCATGCGATGTTTTTGAAGAAGATTATAATAAAGCAATCGAAGCAGCAAAAGCAGTTGAGTTGTTTCATAACTTCTCTTTAATCCATGATGATATTATGGATAATGCGCCATTACGAAGAGGGAAGGTTACTGTTCATGAGCGATGGAATTTAAATACCGGAATTCTCTCTGGCGATGCAATGCTTATTTTAGCCTATCAACTATTCGAATCCTATCCACCACATATTTTTAAACAGTTAGCAGAATTATTCAGTAAGACTGCTTTGGAAGTTTGTGAGGGACAACAATATGACATCGACTTTGAAAGGAAAGATGTAGTGAGTATAGAGGCGTATTTAAAAATGATAGAGTATAAAACCGCAGTACTTGTTGCAGCAGCAATGGCTATGGGAGCAATTGTAGCAGAAACTAGCGAAGAAAACAAAAAAGATATCTACGCTTTTGGTCGTAGTCTTGGGATAGCATTTCAATTGCAAGACGACTACCTAGATACGTTTGGTAATCCAGAAACGTTTGGAAAACAAGTGGGAGGGGATATTATCGAAAATAAAAAAACAGTGTTATATCTGAAAACTTTAGAATTAGGTACAGAAGAACAAAAACAAGAGCTTCTGCACTTAAGTACAATAAGTCCAGATAATCCAATAGATAAAATAGCAGCAGTTACTGAGTTATATCGAGTGAGTGGAGCACAAGAAGCTACACAGCGAGAAATAGAAAAGTATACAAAACAAGCGCAAGAAATATTAGAGACACTTGATATAAAACAAGATAAGAAACAATTGCTACACCAATTTAGTGAAGACTTAATGCGTAGGTCAGTGTAAGTAGTTGTGTACTTGAATTATTGAAATTAATTTAAATAGATCGACAACACAGATTGTAGGATTAAAAACGCAATTAGAATATAAATTCCTACAATAAGCTAGATTTGCCGAAATATTGTAAGTTTGCAACGATTATATAAAATATAT
>JAJYTI010000172.1 GCA_021793135.1 Bacteroidota bacterium | reverse complement strand
GCTGCTTGTTTGATTTCTTCTTCGGTTTTGCCGTTAATGTCAAAGCCAGTAAACTCTAGAATAGAATCACGCATGCTAATGCGTTTATATGGTGCTTTAAAGTCGATTTCCTGTCCGTTAAACATTGCTTTGGTAGAACCATTTACTTGTACCGCACAATGCTCTAGAAGCTTCTCAGTAAAATCCATCATCCAATGGTAATCTTTATAGGCTACATAGATTTCCATTGCTGTAAATTCTGGGTTATGATTGCGACTCATTCCTTCATTACGGAAGTTTTTTGAAAACTCATAAACTCCTTCAAAACCACCAACGATCAATCGCTTTAAATATAGCTCATTTGCAATTCGTAAGTATAAAGGAATATCTAAAGTATTATGGTGTGTAACAAATGGTTTTGCAGCAGCACCTCCAGGAATTGGCTGTAAAATAGGAGTTTCTACTTCATAATATCCTTTATCGTTAAAGAAGTTTCGCATCGCTTGGAATAGCTTGGTACGTTTAATAAACACATCTTTTACATGTGGGTTTACTACCAAGTCCGCATAACGTTGTCTATAGCGTTGCTCAGGGTCGGTAAATCCATCATGAACTACACCTTCGCTATCTACTTTTGGTAATGGTAATGGTCGAATAGATTTTGCTAATAAAACAAAGTTCTTAACCATAACGGTAATCTCACCTACTTGTGTGGTAAATAATTCACCTTCAATACCTACAAAGTCGCCAATATCTAATAGCTTTTTATAGACTTCATTATATAAAGTTTTATCATCACTTGTACAGATTTCATCACGATTAAAATATACTTGAATTCTTCCTTCAGCATCCTGAAGTTCTGCAAATGACGCTTTCCCTTGGATTCTTCGAGACATTAATCTACCAGCAATCTTCACTTTTTTACCTTCTTCATACTCCTCCTTTATCAATTTGGAATTGGAGTTGATTTCGTAGGTCTCTGCTGGGTAAGGATTTATCCCTAAATCACGTAGCTGTTGAAGCTTGTCTCTTCTTACTATTTGTTGTTCGGAAAGTTGCATATAATTAGTTTCTAAAAATAGGGAACAAAGATACTCAGAATTGTACTTATATTCAATGGAATATATCTTTAGCTATTGAAAATTTTAACTCGTCTTTGCTTATTCCTTTTTTCATAGAATAATTCATCAATTTTTTATGTAATATAAATCTAGAAAAGAAATCCTAGACTAAATTAAAGATAAGTGTAACTTTGTTACAATAACAATAAATACAGTGATTTGAAAAATCTTTTTATTTTCATTAAGCTACTGGTTTTTACTTTTTTTTCGGGAATTTTAATAACCAGTTGTGAATTCCGCGAATCAATTGTCTTTAATGAAGATGGAGATGGAAAAGTTACTTCTAGTTTTTATGGGGATCAGTTAGGAGATTTACTCGAAACGTTATCGGAAGAAGGATTTAAGATGGAGAATAAAGAGATAACAATGAGTGAAATTCTAGAGCAGAATAAAGAAAGTATTGATAGCCTTTCTGATACACAAAAACATAAATTATATGCTCTTTCAGATGCAAAAATGAAATTAGAAAATCGAGAAGGAGATTTATTTGTTCGTGTTGATAAAGATTTTAAAACAATTAGCGAAATAAATCATGTGATTAAAGAAAGTAGAAGAGCGATTAATTACATGTTGGATTATACTGCCGATAATGGTTTTACAATAACTGATGAGAATGAAGAGCATGTTTCTTTTGAGGATCAATTGGATATTATTTATTCATGGAGTGATAATATCTTTGAACGTAAAACTATCATAAAAGATGATGCATTATTCAAAAAAGCTAGTGATGAGATGAAAGATTTAACTTCTATGGGTGTTAGTGGTTTTGATTATGTTTTAGAATACACCTTTCCATATGAAGTAATTGATGCAGAACCAAGCGATGTTAGTTTATCATTAGATAGGAAAACGGTTATACTTCGTAGAAGCTTATCAAAAATAATGTCAAACCCATCTAATTTGGATATTAAAGTAACTCTGAAAAAATAAAATCTCGTGAATAAAACGGTACAGATTCAAAATCTCGGAAGTAAAGATTATTTAGAAACTTGGAATTATCAAG
Organism: Bacteroidota bacterium; assembly: GCA_021793135.1. Classification (GTDB taxonomy): domain Bacteria; phylum Bacteroidota; class Bacteroidia; order Flavobacteriales; family Flavobacteriaceae; genus JAJYTI01. The sequence goes on along the minus strand of JAJYTI010000172.1, from coordinate 2,416 downwards.
AAGAATTATTTCAAGGAATTATTGATATTAAAGCTAATAATAGACGTAATAATCTGAATGAATGTACTCCCAATTATTTGTTGTTTGTAGAACACCCACATGTATATACTCTAGGTAAACGTGGAGATCAAAAACATTTGCTAATCGATAAAAAAGAACTTGACGCTATAGGTGCTACATATTACGAAATTAATCGTGGTGGAGATATTACCTACCATGGTCCAGGTCAAATAGTAGGTTATCCTATTTTAGATTTAGAAAATTTTTTTACCGATATTCATAAATACTTACGCTTATTAGAAGAGGTTATTATTTGTACCCTAGCTGAATATGGTATTAAAGGTGATAGGTCTGAAGGAGAAACAGGGGTTTGGTTAGATGTAGGAACACCATTTGCCCGTAAAATATGTGCTATGGGGATTCGTACAAGTCGGTGGGTAAGCATGCATGGATTTGCTTTTAATGTAAATACCAATTTAGGTTATTTCGATAAAATTATTCCTTGTGGTATTACGGATAAGAGTGTAACCTCTATGAAACAAGAATTAAATGGACAAGAAGTTCCTCTTGCTGAAGTGCAAGAGAAAGTGGAAAAACACTTTATGAGAATTTTTGAAGCCGAAAAAGCTCTTAAAACTTCCATGGAGTTACATTAGAATCAAAAATATATATTTATTAACTGCGTAATGATAGATCATTACGCAGTTTTTTTATATCATATTTTCATTTAAATATTACATACGAATAGAACCTTTTATATGTAAATGTCTTTTTTGAGCTATAGATTTAGGAAGAAAGTTTTTTTAATGGATATTTATTATTCTTAGAGTAGATTGATAATCGATGATTTATCTATAAAATATTAAAGTTGCAATTAGTTTTTAGAAAATTATTTAGTATTTAGGTTTTTTGTAAAAAAATAATCACAAAATAATTAGAAGCTTATTCTATAATGAACCTGATATTATTTTTCTATAATATTTTGTCAATTACAATTATTTTTAACTTTTAAGTTGTGTATTTATTGATATATAAAAATAAATCAAAATTAAATTCAAGCTTTAGCTTAAAAATGTTCGTAATTGTGTTTTTTTGTTATATTTGACTTTTCGATCTTGCTAATAAGATGTTTTTTAAAAAGTTTTTTATATTCAGCAAGGCAAAACAACATCGTGTTGTGATTTGAAAAGAAATATTTATAAAAACTACATGAATTTAATTAGAACGATTAAAGTTTTTACTGACAATGAAAAGTCAACAGGAATTACATTAATATTCACTACGATAATTTCTTTGCTTATAGCAAATTCTTTTTACGGAGATAGTTATATAGCGTTCTGGCAAAAATCATTTGGTGGATTAACTATAGAAAACTGGGTGAACGATGCACTTATGGCAATTTTCTTTTTTCTGATAGGTTTAGAATTAGTTAAAGAGATAAAAGTAGGGCAGTTTACTAATATTAAAGATGCTTCCTTTCCCATATTTGCAGCAATTGGTGGTATGCTTATACCTGCTGCTTTCTATTTAATTTTTAATTACGGTACAGATACACAATCTGGAGCAGGAATACCTATGGCAACAGATATTGCTTTTGCCTTGGGAGTATTATCTCTTTTGGGTAAGCGAGTACCATTTGCTCTAAAGGTTTTTCTGATGGCTCTCGCTGTAATTGATGATTTAGGGGCCATTTTGATTATCGCCATATTTTATAGCAAAGGAATCTTATGGACAAACCTTTTGTTATCAATAGGAGTGTTTTTAGCTCTTTTAGTATGCAATATACGTGGCGTGAAAAACATTTTTGTTTATTTGATTGGTGGAGTGGTAATGTGGTATTTTATGCTGCATTCTGGAGTGCACGCTACTATTACTGGAGTTTTGTTAGCTTTTACCATTCCATTTGGTGATGGTAGTGAAAATTCCTTAGCATATAAATTAGAGGTTGCATTACATAAACCTGTTAATTTTATCGTGCTACCTATTTTTGCTTTAGTAAATACCGCAATACTTTTAAATGCTAATTTAAGCGAAACCATTTCTCAGAATTATAGTTTAGGAATATTAACTGGGTTGGTAATTGGTAAGCCTCTTGGAATCTTTGCGCTTACTTTTCTTGCAGTAAAATTAGGTCTATGCAAATTGCCTCATAGATTAACATGGAACATTATTTTTAATGTTGGCTTTTTGGCTGGGATTGGTTTTACCATGTCTATTTTTATCACCCTCTTAGCCTTTGATGATAATGTTATTATTAATAATGCAAAACTTATCATTTTAATAAGTTCGCTTATTGCAGCTTTAATAGGTGTGTTGCTATTACGCTTTTCATTGAAACCAGAACATTTATCACGTAATTAAAGCTTGATGAGATTGGTAAAATGATAGCTGCTATGTTATTTAAAAAAGATCGGAA
>JAJYTI010000171.1 GCA_021793135.1 Bacteroidota bacterium | reverse complement strand
TTCCGATCTGTTACCTATTTTACCATAAATATCAGGTCTATAATCTGGGTCATTTCCATATAGTGTTACACTATCAAATGCTGTAGATAGTCGTTTTGCTGGCATTCCTAAGCTCACATAGTGGAATCTACGGTTGGTACGTTCTGGCCCTCCTTCTCCTGCAAACATTCTTGTTGGGTCTTCCCCAGTACGTTTAAATGGATATAATCCTGAAGTATATGGGAATTCTCCTGGTACATTTTCTTGTAATACCCAACGGAGTATATCTCCCCAAGCAGAATATTTTGGTAATGCTACTTTAGGTATTTGTGTATGTGATAAAGATTCGGTGTGCGTTTCTATTTTTATTACTTTGTCGCGTACTTTAAAACTATAAATTGGCTCTTTGTAGCGATTAACTTTCTCGTCCCAACCAGTAATTACTTCCCAATTATATGGATCTAATTCCATTTTTACTCGAGAGAATTCTTTAAGAAGTAATTCTATCATTTGTAATTTGGTAGGATCTTCTTTTTTAACTTTTTCACCCTCAGCAATAAAAACATCTTCTGCCAATCCATTTTTGTTTAGCAATATAGAGGTATCTTCAGCTAAATCAGTAATGGTTACAAGTGTTTTGTATATTCCATATAATTTTTGTGCTATTTCCGTTTGTTGATTACTTCGTTTGTCGTACATACGGTTATTTTCAGAAATCTCGGACAAATAGCGTGTTCTTGCTGGAGGAATAACAAAAACTTTTTCCGACATCTCATCAGTAATTTCAAAATTACTTTTGTCTACGAAACCAGCTTTTTCATGCAGTACATCCATTATTTTACGATATAACTGGTTCATACCAGGATCGTTAAACTGGGATGCGATGGTTCCATATACTGGAATATCTTCATCTTTAGCTTCAAATAACAAATGGTTTCTACGATATTGTTTCTTCACATCACGAATAGCATCCAATGCACCTTGCTTATCAAACTTATTAAGTGCAACAATATCGGCAAAATCTAACATATCTATTTTCTCTAATTGCGATGCAGCTCCAAATTCTGGAGTCATGACATACAGAGAAATATCACTATGGTCGGTAATTGCAGTATCACTCTGACCAATTCCTGAAGTTTCTAAAATTATTAAATCGTACTTGGCCGCCTTAAGAATTTCAACTGCTTCTTGTATGTGTTTAGAAACGGATAAGTTACTTTGTCTTGTAGCTAAACTACGCATATAAACTCTAGGAGAATCTATCGCATTCATTCGAATACGGTCTCCTAACAATGCACCGCCTGTTTTACGCTTAGAAGGATCTATAGAAATAATCCCTAATGTCTTATCTGGGAAATCTAACAAGAATCTTCTAACAAGTTCGTCTACTAAAGATGATTTACCTGCTCCACCCGTACCTGTAATACCAAGAACTGGTGTTATGGATTTCTCATTTATTTTATGGATCTTATCTAAACTTTCTTTTGCAACTTCTGGAAAGTTCTCTGCAGAAGAGATTAGTCTAGCGATAGCAGGATAATATTTATCGTTTAGTTTCTCTACTTCATCAGAAAGTTTATCACCTACTGGAAAATCTGAACGTTTTACTAAATCGTTTATCATGCCTTGTAATCCCATTTCACGACCGTGATCTGGTGCATAGATGCGCTCTATTCCGTATTCTTCAAGTTCTTTAATTTCTTCGGGAAGAATTACTCCTCCTCCACCACCAAAAATCTTAATATGACCTGCACCTCTTTCATTTAAAAGATCGTGCATATATTTAAAATACTCATTATGTCCACCTTGATAAGAAGTGATTGCAATTGCATTAGCATCTTCTTGAATTGCGGTATTTACAACTTCGTCTACACTTCTATCATGACCTAGGTGAATTACCTCTACACCTGTGGCTTGGATAATTCTACGCATAATATTAATTGCTGCATCATGTCCATCAAAAAGCGAGGCTGCTGTAACAATTCGAATTCTGTGTTTTGGAGTATATGGGGTAGCTTCTTTCATCTATCTAATTATTTTTTTATAGAAAACCCAAAGTTAATAAAATCCGATTACATAATAAGTATTATAGAGTTTTCTTAAATTAGATGCTTTGATGTGCTATTTTTTTAACTTTACCCCATTATATTCTAAACCTCTTTTATTATGATTAAGAAAATACTTTTACCAATTTTACTATTAGTTTTAACAAATGGTTGTTCGGAGCTACAAAGCGTTGCAGACGGCCTTGGGATTCCTTCTACTACAATGGACAATGCAACGATTGCATCTGGACTACGTGAAGCTCTTGACAAAGGGATAGATCTACAAGTATCTAAACTAATGCAAAAAGACGGATTCAATAAAAATGATATGGTGCGTATTCTACTTCCAAGTGAATTACAGAAGGTGGACAAAACATTACGCGACATAGGATTAGGCAACTTAGCCGATGAAGGAATAAAAATATTAAACCGTGCTGCAGAAGATGCAGTAAAAGAAGCAAGTCCAATTTTTGTAAATGCCGTAAAAGAAATTACTTTTAATGATGCAAAAGATATATTATTAGGGCAAGATGATGCTGCCACTAACTACTTAAAACAAAAAACACAGGAAGAATTGTACGCAAAGTTTAATCCTGTGATTAAACAATCTTTTGCAAAAGTAGGTGCGGATGAAATTTGGAGTAATATTATAGAACGATATAATAGCATTCCACTTGTAAATAAAGTGAATCCAGATCTTACGGATTATGTTACTGGCGAAGCATTGGATGGAGTTTATACGATGATAAAAGTGGAAGAAAAGGAAATTAGAACCAATACTGCAGCGCGTACCTCAAGTTTATTAAAGTCTGTATTTGCATTACAAGACAAAAAATAATACTTTGTATTTTATAAAATATTTAGCCTCGTTAAGAATCAAACCTCAACGAGGCTATTTTATTAGCGAAGATTTATATTACCTTAACCACTTCTTAGGAATTAATATTACTTACTTGTGTTTACTTTGTAATACCAATTTATAGAAACTAGTATATGTTCCCTTTTAAACGTAAATCAAAATTGGACAAGCTTAAGAGAGAATACCAACAAAGAATGCGAGATTCTTTTATGCTTGCTCTTAAAGACCGAAACAAAAGTCTTTCGGCACAGCGAGAAGCTCTCAAAATCCAAGAGCAAATCAATATGCTTAAAGGTGCTAAGTAAGATTTAAAAACTTTTATAATAAATTCAACAAGAATAATCTTGAGTAAATAAAAGAAACAAATCTAATTGTTAGAATCTAAAAAACGCCTTTGAACATAAAATGATTCAAAGGCGTTTTAATATTTAGTATTATATTTATTTTAATTGAAGTCGGCAGTTTCACCTACTTTGGCAGTTCTCGAGTTTTGTGCTGTATTCAACTCATTTACTAACATCACTACTACTTCTAGATTATCTCTATTATATTCTAAATCTAAATTTAACTCATAGCTTATAGAATGTTTCTCAAATGCGTCTAATGAAGGTAGAGCATCTCCTAATACATGAGTTAAAGATTCACGTAATACATTATTATGTTCGAAATCTGGAATAGGGTTTCCAGCTTGATAAAATGGGCTATCAGGATCATCATTATAATAGTTTATTTGATCATGTATAATTCCATTTTCAATTAAATACACTACTATTTTTTCACCACCATTGGTCCCATTCTCAAATATCACATCTACGTTAATATTCAAGTTATCACCTCGTAATCTTGAGTTTACTTTTATAGAATTATCTGTTTCACTACCTGGATACACCATAGCTTCTTCATGTGGATATGGTTTGTTCCATTTTTGAGATCTATTGATTCTTGCCGAAGGATAACCACTAACATCAAACTCCTCTTCTAATATAGGTAAATCATCAAAATGCATTGGATCTTCAAAACTAAATGAAGTTTTATGCATCGCTACAACACTTACAAACTCTGTATCCATTTGTACTTTCTCTATAGCTTCGAGAACACCTGGACAATATCCACACCATGTTCCTGTATAATCTTCTACTACTAAATAACGTTTTGGAACATACACAGAGAAGTCTTTTACCTCAGAAGTTAATGTTTCTCCTTCCACTTCATAAGTAGCATATACCTCATACACTCCTGGTTCCATACTTTGAAAGGTTTTACCCGAAATAGGCGTGTCATTTACATAAAAAGTTGCTTGATCGGCTGTGTCTTCACCAGTATAGTCTAGTAATGAGAAAGTCACTTCTTGATTTCTCATTAAACGTTTTTCATTCAAATGTAATTCTCGTTCAGAAGGATCTATTACTGTTAAATTAAGCGTATTACTAGTCAAATCATTTAACTCAGCAAACACTTCGTACATTCCGATCTCTGAAAATGCGAGGGAATTAGTCTCTAACTGTTCCCCATTTATATATAATACCGATTGCGAAGTATAATCCACACCATCATCGCCAAACACACTAAAAAGCACTTCAACATCTACTCCAGTTATATCATTATTTGCTGTAGATGTAAGCGTAATATTATTTACGTC
>JAJYTI010000170.1 GCA_021793135.1 Bacteroidota bacterium | reverse complement strand
CACTTCTTGATTTCTCATTAAACGTTTTTCATTCAAATTTAATTCTCGTTCAGAAGGATCTATTACTGTTAAATTAAGCGTATTACTAGTCAAATCATTTAACTCAGCAAACACTTCGTACATTCCTATCTCTGAAAATGCGAGGGAATTAGTCTCTAACTGTTCCCCATTTATATATAATACCGATTGCGAAGTATAATCCACACCATCATCACCAAACACACTAAAAAGCACTTCAACATCTACTCCAGTTATATCATTATTTGCTGTAGATGTAAGCGTAATATTATTTACGTCATCGCTTAAATTAATAGGAGTTTCACTTTTACTACAGCTCGTTAACAAAGCTACAACACTTAATGTATACAGCAATACACTAGTTAATTTTCTCATATTTTTTTATAATTTAATGGCTAATATAAACGTATTCGCCGAATATCGCGAACAAAAATATTAAAAATCCTGCCACTTTAATTCAAAACCATTTCTAAATTATAAAATAAAACCTTAATATTGTTAACTTTAATAACCTATCCTATTTTTTATGAGAAAGATTATTTTCATGACATTCTTTATGGCGATCACTGCCATGACAGCACAAAGTGAATTTCCAAGTGTAGATATTAAAACCTTAGATGGTAAATCTATTAACACCAAAGAGTTATCCAGTGATGGTGATATAAAGATTATTTCTTTATGGGCTACTTGGTGTGTTCCATGTTTAAAAGAACTAGATGCCATTAGTGAGGTTTATCCAGATTGGCAAGACGAAACAGGTGTAGAATTGATTGCAATATCTGTAGATGACAGTCGAACTATAAGCCGAGTACGTCCTATGATTAATGGAAAAGACTGGGAATACAAGATTTTATTGGACACAAACAATGACTTAAAACGCGCTTTAGGTGCTTCTACTGTACCTCTTACTTTAATAGTTAAAGACAATAAGATAGTTCACCGCCATTCGGGATACAGTCCTGGTGCAGAACTAGAACTATATGAAAAGGTTTTAGAATTGTCTAACTAATAATAAGTGCGATATAATTTTACTATGAAAAAAGTAAGTACACTATTGTTTTTGTTGGGAACTTTTATGGTTTCGGCACAAGAACAAGGATATTTCTATGGCGAACTTGAAACCAATGCGCAATATTTACAAGATGATTCAGGTATTGGATTTGAAGCGCCAGATGATAAACTACGTGCCAATAGTTATCTACAATTAAATTATAATTATGGAAAAATAACTGCAGGACTGCAATATGAAGCATATTTACCTTCTGCTCTATTAGGATATGACCCTATGTTAAATGGAGGAAACAAAATAGCTACGTATTATGTAAACTATCGAGATGAAAAGTTTGACATTACTGCTGGTTATTTCTACGAGCAATTTGGAAGTGGATTAATTTTACGTGCGTGGGAAGATAGACAGCTTGGTATAAATAGTGCTTTACGTGGAATTCGAACAAAAGCATATATAACCAAAGATCTAGACGTAACGGTATTATATGGTGAACAACGAAATGGTTTCGATTTATCGGAAGGGGTTGTTCAAGGTGCAGATGCCAATCTTAACTTAGGTGAAGTACTCGGGTTTGGAGAACTAAATTTGAATTTAGGAGCAAGTTTTGTTTCTCGATATCAGACAAACAATAATCTACCAGATGTACCAAATACTGTAAATGCTTATGGAGGGAGAATGGATTTCTCTTATCGAAACTTTTATGGTGGTATAGAAGCTATTGCAAAAGATAATGATGTAATTGTAAACGAAGGTAATATTGCATCACCACAATTATTTGATGGTACTGCTATGTTAGTTAATCTAGGCTGGTCTCAACGAGGAATGGGAATAAATGCTACATTTAGAAGATTAGAAAACTTCAGTTTTTATTCTGATAGATATGCCGAAGGGAATATTTATAACCAGCAAATGATTAATTATATTCCTGCACTTACAAAACAACAAGACTACTTACTAACTAACATTTATGTTTATAGTTCACAACCTAGACTATTCATGTCTAGCGAAGCAGAAAAAAGAGCTGGAGAAGTAGGTTCACAAGTTGATTTTTTCTATACTTTCGATAGAAAAACTACGTTAGGAAAATATGGAACTAGAATAGCAGCAAACTTTTCTTATTGGGCAGGAATCGATGCCGATTTTGATTTAGAAGGTCAGGTATATGACCCTAAATTTATTGGAAGTGGACCTCGTTATTACCAGGATTTTAATATTGAGATTAAAAACAGATGGTCTTCTTTATGGCAAACTGCTATCACTTATCAAAATGTTACAATAGACAAAGGCGCAGCATTAGGTGGACCATTGGGTACGCAAGGAGATATTAAAGCAAATATTGCCGTATTAGACGTTACTAGACGTTTCACAAAAGGAAAAGCATTACGTGCAGAAGTACAACATCTATGGACGGAACAAGACAGAAAAAACTGGGCCGCAGGTGTTTTAGAATACAATTTCAATAGTACGTTTGGAATTTATTTAACAGATTCATATAACTATGGTAGTGATGACAAACCACATTATTATAGTGTTGGAGGAAGTTATAGCAAAGGGAATACTCGTTTCTCTATGAATTATGGTCGTCAACGCGGAGGTTTGCTTTGTGTAGGCGGTGTATGTAGATACGTACCAGAGAATACAGGATTAAGCGCAAGCTTAATGGTAAATTTCTAAAAGAAGAAAATCTCATAATAAAAAAAGCAGCGTAAATACGCTGCTTTTTTTATTATGAAATTGTAAAATTTATTTTACTATAACTTTAAAAGTTTGTGTTGCACCTTCTTTATTGCTCACTTGAACAAAATACATATTACTAGAAAGATTTGGCAAGTTTATTTGGTGAGATCCTGAAGTTAAGTTTTGATCAAACACTTTTCTACCTGACATATCGTACATACTTAAATTAGCTTCTTCTTCTAAATTAATTCTCATTGAATCATTTAAAATTGTAGAGTTTAAAGCTGCAAAATTTGCTTCATAATCAGGAGTACTTAAACTTGGATTATATTTATAAGTAATATAGAATGGTTCACCTATTTCTTCTAAATCATCATTTATTTCAAAAAATTTAAAAGTATATTCTACTGGTTCACCATTTTCTGGTTCAAAGAAATTTACAATATGATCGGTATTAGTATCAATATGAGTTTGCCCTGCCTCAATTTCTGCATATTGATCGTCGGTTGGATAAACTTGATCTAATACAATACCTGTATAACAATCCACCGCGAAACAGAATTCTAAAGCTATTGGATCACCATTTTCAATTTCCACTAATTTTGCTTGTACTTTTATTGTTTCTTCCGAATTATTTCTAATCTTAAAGTCAAAAAAACCTTTCTTTGTTATAAGATCTCCTAGTTCCCCAACTTCCACAACATCTCCATTTGATAAAACATCAGAAGAGTCATTCGCATTCTCGATATGAAAATTCTGAGCTTGTGATGCTACAGAAAATAATAGAACACTTGCAATTATTAATATTTTTCTCATAGTTACTTATCTTATTTTATTGTTTACACTTCTATTTAATAATTTTTAATTCAAAAATAATAATTATAAGCTAACTTTAGTAACCAAATACATTTATTTTAATATAGATTGTTTTTTAAAATTCATTCAAAAATCAATATCAGTCTATAAATAAAAACCTGACCATGCTTATATCAAAAATTCAAGAATGATACATTAATTAATGTAACTTAATAAAACACATTAGCTCACAATATATTAACATTTACTTTGCATTTAATAACATTAATATTTACATTTGACATATAATATAAATTAACACCTCATATTCTTATGAAAAAATTACTACTAATAAGTGCAATTCTTGGTACAACAAGTCTTTTTGCACAAACCTTAGTATCTACCAACCCACAAAATAAAAAGGTAGTACTAGAAGAGTTTACAGGAATCAACTGTGTTTATTGCCCAGATGGTCATGCAATAGCACAAAGTATTAAAGATCAAAATCCAGACGATGTATTTCTTGTTAATATACACACAGGTGGATTTGCAAATCCAGGCCCTGGACAACCAGACTTCACAACAACATTTGGATCAGCTTTAGCAAATCAATCAGGACTTACTGGATATCCTTCAGGAACGGTTAATAGACATATTTTCTCTGGAAACAGTTCAGCTTTAAATAGAGGTGAATGGCAAGCAGCTACCAATCAAATTTTACAACAACCTTCTTATGTAAACATTGCAGGAGAAGCAGAAATTGATGCTTTAACTAATGAACTTATAGTTAATGTAGAAGTATATTATACTGGTGATAGCCCAGAAAGTACTAATAAACTAAATGTAGCTTTACTTCAAGATAACACAAAAGGTCCACAAACTGGTGGAGGTGCAGGAAACGAATACAACCACATGCATCGATTAGTACACTTCTTAACTGGACAATGGGGAGAAGATATAACTTCTACTACTGAAGGTTCATTCTCTGAATTCACTTACACTTATGAACTTCCAAATGATTATAAAAATATTCCTGTTGAATTAGAAGATTTAAAATTAGTGGTGTATGTAGCAGAAGGTAATCAAGAAATATTAACTGG
>JAJYTI010000006.1 GCA_021793135.1 Bacteroidota bacterium | reverse complement strand
AGAAACGGAAAGGCTGGATGAGATATTAGAGTTCATTAAAAACTCTAAGCGTGGAATAATGAAAGGCTATTTTAAATCTAATTAATTAACCTTAAAAGAATAATAAAAAGATGGCAACAACAGCAGATATTAGACGTGGACTTTGTATTCGTTTTAACCATGATATATATAAAGTAGTGGAGTTTCTTCACGTAAAACCAGGAAAAGGTCCCGCTTTTGTTCGTACTAAGTTAAAAAGTATTACTACAGGACGTACCTTAGAAAATACATTCCCATCTGGGCATAAAATTGATGATGTACGAGTAGAAACACAAAAGTTTCAATACCTATATCAAGAAGGCGAAACCTATCACTTTATGAATACAGAGGATTATTCTCAAATTCATTTACAAGAAAGTGCAGTTGATTCGCCTGAACTTATGAAAGAAGGAGAAGTGGTTACTATTCTTATCAATGCTGAAGATGGTATGCCACTTTCTATGGAGTTGCCTCCGCATGTAATCCTTGAGGTGACACATACTGAGCCAGGTGTAAGAGGTAATACCGCAACCAATGCTACAAAGCCTGCTACTGTTGAAACAGGAGCAGAGATTAACGTACCTTTATTTATTAATGAGGGAGATAAAATTCGAATTGATACTGAGAAAGGTCAATATCAAGAACGTGTTCGTGACTAAAATAAGTTTGTAACATTATCTATAATTAGAAAAGGCTTCGAAATTTCGAAGCCTTTTTTAATAGCAAAAAGTAAGGTTTTAGAAATAAATAAACTTTATATGTATTGAAAAAGTAACACAAGAATAAATTGTAGCACTAGGAAAAAATCCATTAGATAATATAGCAGATAATCATTTCGTTTTACAATCCATAGATTGAAGAAAATAATTACAATTAAATCCATAACCCATAAGGCAATTAATATTTCTATGCTTACGTCTAAATAAAACCCCAAAGCGGCATGCAATAGAATTAAACCATTTATTAATCGAATACTATTTTTGATTCCTAATTGCGTAGAGAATGTTTTTATACCATAATATTTATCTGCTTTTGCATCACGTAAATCAAATGGTAAGGTGCATAGAAATAAGAATAGGTACCTATGAATACTGCGAATAGGTAAATTATGTGTAGCACTTAATTCACCACTTAATTGACTATCTAAAATAGGAAGCCAGAAAGTACTCATTAGCCAAATAAAGCTTATAAAAAATACTTTTGCATAAGGAATTGATCTTAAATTAACCCATTTGTTATGGTACTTAAAAATGGGAAAAGCATATAAAGCAGATATTAATCCAATAATTACTAAAAAGATTTGTGTAAAAAAATCTAATTGTAACCCAAAATAAATAAGTGCTAAAGCACAAATAAAACTGAATCCATAAAAGAATTTTTTATGATTTAGTATCCAATTTGTTCTTGCAAATGGAGTTTTAACTACGGTTTTAGGTAAAGATAAATATAGAGAGAAATTATAAAAAAGTAGAGTAGAAGTAAATTCAACTACTAGCAAAGCGTATTTTACAGGTATTTCAAGTAAAAAGTAAGTCAATGCCATTTGAGCGGTTGCAGCAAAGGCCACCAATAAATTGGTGAATATTAATAGTTGCGATGAATACTTTAAATATCCAATTAGTTTCATCTTTTGTGCTTTTCAAGTAAGGGTAAAAGTAAAATAAACTCTTTAATTAAAGAGGAATCTAAACAAAATTCATTTGTACAGAATGTGTTGATATATGGTTTATTTAGAAAAAAGATAATGTGTTTGTATTGTAAATATTATCAATAATAACTTTCTTATTTTAATTGTGAAAATAAGATATGTTTAGATTTTTTATGATAATATTATTTAAGTATTGATTTTTTGATTAAATTTAATCAAGTAATCCAGTAAATTTAAAATTATGAAAAAGATATTTTCAATACTGATACTATTTTCAATTTGTGGATTTGTTGTAAATGCACAAACGCCCGAAATAAAAATAGGAGCAAAAGGAGGAGTAAACATTAGTAATTTTACTAATACAGATGCTGATAGTAAAGTAGGCTTTTATATTGGAGGATTGGCAGAAATATTTTTATCTGAACAGATGTCCATTCAGCCTGAAATTTTATATTCTGCTCAAGGAGCGAAGCAAAATATGGAGGGCTTAAATGGAAAAATGAATTTGGATTATTTACAAATTCCCATCATGGTTAAATATTATGTTGCAAATGGTTTTAACGTACATGCAGGACCTCAAATTGGTTTTGTAACAAAAGCAGAGATTGAGTTTGAAATAGGAGAGTCAGGAAAATTTAGAGAAGATGTGAAAGATGTTGTAAACTCTACGGATTTTGGATTAGGTTTTGGAGCAGGATATGAGTTGCCTTCTGGGTTGTTTTTTGATGCTAGGTATAATTTGGGGCTCAACAAAGTAAATAAAAAAAGTTATCCAGATGAGAAAGATGTAAAGAATAGTGTCTTTCAAATAGGATTAGGTTATAAGTTCTAATAGCTAGTTTTATATAAATAAAAAATGCCGTACTATAATTATAGTACGGCATTTTACTTTATTATTTGAGATTATTTATAAAGGTATATTGCCATGTTTTCTTTTTGGTCGTACCACCTCTTTGTTTTCTAAAGTGGCAAAAGCACGCAATAACTTTCTACGAGTATCTTTAGGTTGAATTACTTCGTCAATAAATCCTCGTTGCGCTGCATTAAATGGATTAGCAAACTTATCGGCATATTCTTGCTCTTTTTTAGATAGTTCTAATTCAGGATTATCGGAAGCAGCAATCTCTTTTCTAAAAATAATTTCACTAGCTCCTTTTGCCCCCATAACGGCAATTTCAGCCGTAGGCCAAGCAAAGTTATAATCAGCTCCAATATGTTTAGAGTTCATTACATCATATGCACCACCATATGCTTTACGTGTAATTAAAGTAACACGTGGCACAGTTGCTTCACTTAACGCATATAGTAGTTTTGCACCATGAAGAATAATCCCATTCCATTCTTGGTCTGTTCCTGGTAAGAAACCAGGTACGTCTACTAATACTAATAGTGGAATATTGAATGCATCACAAAAACGAGTGAAGCGAGCTGCTTTTTTCGAACTGTCTACATCCAAAACCCCAGCAAGCGACATAGGTTGGTTTGCAACAATTCCAATACTTTTACCACCTAAACGTGCAAATCCGACTACCATATTAGTAGCATAATCCTTATGCACTTCCATAAAGGAATTCTCATCGATAATTCCATCGATTACCTGATGCATATCATAAGGCTGGTTTGCCGACTCAGGAACAATACCTTCTAATTGTTCGCGATATTCATCGTCTAATTCATATGGTAAATCTGCAGGCTTTTCTTTATTATTCTGGGGCAGATAGCTAAGTAGTTGTTTTATTTGTTCTAGACAAACAATATCATTAGCAGCTGTAAAGTGAGTAACTCCCGACTTAGTTGCATGTGTGCTCGCGCCACCTAGCTCTTCAGAGGTTACCGTTTCATTGGTTACCGTTTTCACTACGTTTGGTCCAGTAACAAACATATAACTAGAATCTTGTACCATCATTGTGAAATCGGTCATTGCTGGTGAGTATACTGCTCCTCCAGCACAGGGTCCCATAATGGCAGATAATTGAGGAATTACTCCAGAAGCTTGAACATTTCTGTAAAAAATATCGGCATAACCACCTAAAGAACGTACTCCTTCTTGTATACGTGCTCCTCCAGAATCGTTAAGTCCAATAATTGGTGCACCAACTTTTAATGCATGGTCCATAACCTTACATATTTTCTCTGCGTGTGTTTCTGATAACGAACCACCAAAAACGGTAAAGTCTTGTGCAAAAACATACACCAATCTACCATTAACAGTACCATAACCTGTAACTACACCATCACCAGAAATAACTTGCTTATCCATTCCAAAATCGGTAGTACGGTGCGTAACTAACATCCCTTGCTCTTCAAATGAACCTTCGTCTAAAAGATATTCCACTCGTTCTCTAGCCGTAAGTTTTTTCTTAGCATGCTGGCTTTCTATACGTTTTTCACCTCCACCAATTAGGGCTTCTTGCTGTCTTTTCTCTAACTCTTTATATACTTTTTCCATGATGTCTTATTCGTTTTTAGGTAATCGAAGTTTTGTTGTAGCTTCTAGATGTAATCCTAATGCAATTTTAGCTGCTATTTCAGCTTCTTCTTCTTGTACTTTTTCACGTACTTTTTCATCAAAATGTTTGTCTACGAAATGAGTTGTGAAATTTCCCGATGTGAATGCTTCGTGTCGACAAACAAAATCTCCAAATGCTAAAGTGGTCTGTACACCTTCGATTTTATAATCCGCTATAGCCGAAATCATTTTAGTTAATGCTTCTTCTCGAGTAGGTGCATGTACAATTAATTTTGCCAACATAGGATCGTAATAAATCGGAATCTCCGATCCTTCTACAATGCCATCATCCACTCGAATACCTTCGCCTACAGGTATTTCGTATCGAGTTAATGTTCCTATACTTGGACTAAAATTATCATATGGATCTTCTGCATAAACACGTAATTCTATAGCGTGTCCATTAATTTGAAGATCTTCTTGTGTAAAACGTAATTTTTCGCCTTGTGCTACACGAATTTGCTCTTCTACAAGATCTAAGCCAGTGATTAATTCCGTAACTGGATGTTCTACTTGTAAACGAGTATTCATTTCTAAGAAATAAAATTTCCCATCGCTATCTAATAGGAATTCTACTGTACCTGCTCCGATGTAATCACAGGCTCTTGCAACTTCTACAGCTGCATTTCCCATTCGAGTACGAAGTTCATCACTTACTACAGCAGAAGGAGCTTCTTCTAATACCTTTTGATGACGACGTTGAACACTACATTCTCTTTCAAAAAGATGTACTACATTGCCGTGTGTATCGGCTAAAACTTGGACTTCTATATGTCGTGGATTCCCAACAAATTTCTCAATAAAAACCGACCCATCACCAAACGCCGAAATTGCTTCGCTAATTGCACGATTCATTTGCTCTTCTACATCTGCTTCTTTTTCTACAACTCGCATACCCTTTCCACCACCTCCAGCTGCGGCTTTTATTAGAATTGGGTAACCTATTTCATTAGCTATCTTTATCGCTTCTTTTGGGTCTTCTATGGCTTCTTTCGTACCAGGAACCATAGGTATATCTCGGCCTTCTAAACTTTCTTTAGAAGCGAGTTTATTTCCCATTACTTCTATGGCATGTGCTTTTGGGCCAATGAATATCAATCCATTGTCTTCCACTAATTGTGCGAAGCTAGCATTTTCACTTAAGAATCCATATCCTGGGTGGATAGCATCGGCACCATGCTTTTTTGCAACTTCTATTATAGTATCTGCTTTCAAATAGGATTCGCTCGATGGGGCAGCACCTATGCAAACAGCATGATCTGCAAAAGAAACATGTGGTGCATCTTTATCTACTTCGGAGTAAACAGCTACCGTTTGAATTCCCATTTTTTTTGCGGTACGCATAATGCGTAAAGCGATTTCACCACGATTGGCTACTAATATTTTTTTAATTTTCATCTTCTTCAAATTCTATTAGTACAACTCCTTTATCTACGGTCTGACTTGCTTCTACATGTACGGCTTTTATGACACCATTTCTTGGTGCTACCAATTTATTTTCCATTTTCATTGCTTCTAAAACCAATAAACCATCGCCAGATTCTACACTGTCACCTGCTTTTACTAAAACTTCTAAAATTAACCCAGGCATAGGCGCATCTACTAAGTTGGTTGTAGATTCACTTCCAAGAGAAAGACCTAGCTTTTCTATTTGTTGATCTAATTTATTTTGGATTTTAATGTTATATATGTTTCCACGTAATCGAATGCTATAGGTTCGTGAATCAAAATCACTGTTAAGCAAGGTCGCTTCAACTTTATTCTCATTATGCAATCCTACCAAATTACCGTTGGTGCTGACTTTTGATGCAATCGCATCGGAGGCGTCTAAATCCACCGTAATATGGTCGTTTGCCACTGCTTTATAAGCTTTACTCATAGGATTTGATATTTGTATGTCTTTAGTTCTTAAAATTTAGCCAATAAAGATAAGCAAAACACTATAGAATAAGAGAGCGGAAGAAAAATAAAGTGAAATAGACAAAATAAGGATAGAGAAAACCAGTTTTATTCGAAGATTAAAAACTATAATAACCTTTCGAATATAATAATGTAATTACCTTTGTTTATAAACAAGTAAATAATTGATTATGAAATTTTATAGATTATTTTTAATAATAGCACTATTGAGTTTTAGTTTTGGATGTACCAATAAAAAACAAGAGGTAGAAATAGAAGAAGTGGAAATAATTGGTGAGGAAAATAATACGACTATACATATAGTTACCACAGAATTTTATAAAGAAATTTTAGAGCAGGATTCTATCCAATTAGTTGATGTACGTACTCCTAAAGAATATGCAAATGGAACTTTACCTGGTGCTGTTAATATGGATTTTTTAGATGAAAAAAAATTTAGAAAGTCATTAGACAAACTAAATCGTGAAGAACCTATTTATATTTTTTGTCAATCTGGAAATCGAAGTGGAAAATCTCAACTAATATTGAAAGAAATGGGATTTAAAGAAATCTATGATATGAAAGGTGGTTATTCGCAATGGGTATTAGAACAAGAGAAATAATCATATCTAGATATTGAAAATACCTTTAAAGCCAATTTTTACAAAGTTGGCTTTTTTTGTTTTATAAGCATAATAATTAACTCGATATATACTTTAATTCGTATAATAGATAGTAAGAATGGTCGACTATAAATAGTTAATGAAAATATTGTAGAAGTATTGTTTAAATGATAGTAGAAGATTGTTTATTTATAATTAAATTCAAGTTAAATGATAGTATTTTATATTATTTGTAATTTTTTAATCTTATATTTATATTAATAAAAATTAACAATATAAAACATTATTGATATGGACAATTTAAAATGGAAAGGTCGTTGGAATCAGATTAAAGGTAAAGTAAAAGCAGCGTATGGAAATCTGACGGATGACGATCTTAAATATTCAGAAGGAAAAGAAGAGCAACTTTTAGGAAAAATACAAGAACAATCAGGTAAGTCTAAAGAAGAAGTAGAAAGCTGGTTAAATAGCTTATAGAACAATATAGGATTAGGTCCATATTTATTATTTGGTTCCTAATTGACTAGAGGGATTTAATTTCTTTAATTATAATTAATCGCAAAATAAAATTATGGGACGAATTCTATATATCATTGTAGTTGTATTGATTATTTCTTGGGCTATTGGCTTTCTAGGTGGTCTAGTTAGTAACGGGCTTATACATATGCTGTTAGTATTAGCAGTAATTATATTCTTGTTTAATATTATTTCAGGAGCAAAAAGGAGGTAAGTATAACTATAAACTACAGATGTTAGCTTGCGAGTAGATTTCGTAAACTTTACTAAGTAGGATTAATGGGTTTGAGGTTGTAAAAGACTTTAAACCCATTATTTTATGAAGAATTTTTAAAGGTAATTGTAGCTGTCTACTTTGGAATACGTCTAAGAGGATTATAAAAAAGAGGAGAGGTTTGGTGAACCCACCAAACCTCTTCTTGTATATATTATAAAATGATGTTCTAGTCTAAAAATTATTTATAATTCTTTAGACCAATCTTCTTGAACAAATTCTGTTATCTTAGTAACATTTCCAGATTTATCCTCTAAATCTCTAGCCATTTTTACAATAATTCTTTTTGTATTATTGTCTTCTAAAAGTTTATGAATAGCTCGACCCTCTTCAGAGTCTTTTAGTACATAAGCATTGAATTCTTCTTTAGGAAAAATAGTGCTTAATTCTATACTCCAATAATCTTGCTTCTTATTCGCATAAGGCGGAAGGTAGCGATTGCTTAAAGAAGCAATAACACGAAATTCTTTAGCATCTTCATGCTTCACTTCTTTAAATCCTTTTGGTGAAGTTTGATTTAATCCATGAGAAGCAGCCCAATCTATTTTATAATTATTATCTACCTTTCTTAGGTAAATAATATCATTTTGGATTCCTACTTTATGTAAAGAAGTATCTGTAGAATCTGGTTCTAAGAAAATAACACTTCCTGGTTTTATAATAGCTCTAGTAGGATAGTTGTCATAATGAACCGCCATTGCTGATTTTAATTCTTTAGGCTGTAAAATATAATCCAATCTATCTTCCCAAATCTTTGCTGCATAGAATGGTTGTAAAACAGCAATAACCGAATCTTTTTGAGTTTTAGGGTGTATTATAAAATCAGAATCCATCTGCAATAAGTTTACTATTCTTAATAAACTATCTACTTGATGACTAGCAATATCTGCACGTCTTTTCTCTTTATTGACTCGATTTAATAAATCATTGTTTGTTGAACTCAATACGGCATTAACATCTACCTGATCGGTATTATTACTCAATGCATCTTTTAAACTTTGATTTGCTTTTTCTAATCTTGTACGTAACTGGGTTAATTCTGTTTCTAATTGTTCGACTTTTTCTTGCGAAGCTTCTAACTGTCTAGCTAATGCTTTTTTACTCTGTGCCGATACACTAGTAGCGAGCATTATAGTAAATAAAACAATACAATATTTTTTAATTTCCATCATATAAAAATTGTGTAATCCACTTGTTGTGGCGTTTTTAACATGAGTTATAAGCTGGAAAAATACAACTTATAATTTAAATACGTTCATGAAGTTCTAACCGAAAGTATGTCGTTTAATCATTCTACTTATAATACGGACTTTTTCTTTTACTGGAAATCGTGATAAATTAGTTTTTAAAACACCTTTTGTAAACATGGTTTTTTTACTGTAATCAATACGTACATCTATTAGTACGGCTTTATTTTCGTTTGAGAGTTTTAAGGCTTGATCTATGATTTCTTCAATATGATAATCGTTATCCATTAGTAGATACTCACAACCCGTTGCTAAGGCAAGACCTTCAAAGTTAAACTTTCCAATTACTGTACAAGTCTTATGTTTTAAAGGTGTTTTTTGGAATTGTGCAATTTGCCCGAGCTCTCCATCGTTAAATACAAAAACAATAGGAGAGAGTCCATAGTTGGTGGCAGTTATAAGTTCTAGACCTGTCATTTGTGCTGCACCGTCACCCACAATTCCTATTACGGTTTTTTCTGGATGGGCTAATTTTGTAGCTATAGTTGCAGGAATACAATATCCCATGCAGTTAAAATCTGTGGGAGATATCAAATGATTTGGTTTATGAGTATGTAATAATTCAGCAGCAAGAAAGGTATGTTTTCCATCGTCTAAAACAACATACGTATCTTCAGATATTTTTTTATTTAGTGTATCAAAAAACCAACCTGGGGATACGATGTTATCTTTTTTAGAAACCATCCATTCTTTATAATATTTATCATTAAGGCGAGTTATTTCTTTTTCAATTCCAATATTTCTATTGGTAATGTCCAAATCTTTAATTCGTTCCCATATTGCTTTTAATATTTTAGTGGCGTCACCTTCTATCTGTACTTTGGTTGTATAATTTTTATCAAAAACTTCTTTGTTAATATCTACATGAATTAAGCCTTTAGGATTTTTCAATCCATAACTCCCGGTAGCTATTTCTGCAAATCTTGTTCCTACAGCAAGCATTGCATCTTGTTGTTTAAGGACAAATTGACTACTAGGTTTAGCACTTGAACCAATGAAACAGCTTGTGAATAGAGGATGGGTATTAGGAAATACACTTTTACCCTGTAAAGTTACTGCCACAGGAGCATGGAGTTTCTCAGCAATTTTTATGCTGTATTCTTGTGCATTACGAGCACCCCAACCTAGAAATAACATAGGATGTTCAGCTCCCAATAGAACCTCTACGGCTTCATCAATTCTTTTTTCTAGAGGTAACGGTTGAATAGTGGGAAGCTTATATTCTGGAAGAAAGTCTATTTCTTTAGAGAACATCATAATCTCTACTGGTAGCTCTATAAAAACAGGTCCTGGTTCTCCACTTATAGCAGTCTGATATGCTTTGTAAATCGTGTCAATAATGGTATCATGGCTATCTATAAGGTATTGTTCTTTTGTCACACTTTTAGCTATGGCTTGAATATCCATTTGATGCAATTGATAATGTTTTCCCGTGTCTCTGCGTACGCCACCCGAAATCACTAACATTGGAATTCCATCTAAGTAAGCTTCTCCAATACCACTTAAGGCATGAGTAAGTCCAGAAGCAGGAACTATAGTCATACATCCAATAGTATTGGTGACACGAGAAATGGCATCGGCCATAAAAGCACCACCACCTTCATGAGCAACTAAAATTGGTTTTATAGTGCCTGATCTTTCTATAGCATCATAAAGTTCAGTAGTATGTGTGCCCGGAATTCCGAAAGTATATTTTACACCGATTTGTTCGAGTGCATGTACCACTATTTGCGATCCGTTCATTTTCATTTTAAAGGGTATTTATTAAATTTTTTCCGGCTAAATGATAAGCTGTTATTCTTCCAGTTAGTATACAAGTAGCTAAGAAAGTTCCTTCTAAAGCACCTTTGCCGTGAATTCCACCTCCACCATATCCTGCAGCTTCTCCTACGGCGTATAATCCATCTATATTATTACCTTTTGTATCGAGTACCGCTCCGTTTAAATTGGTTTGGATACCTCCTAAGGTTTTCCTAGAAAGAATGAACTCTCGTATTGCTACATAAGGTATGTGTTTAGCATCATTGATTTTTTGAAAGTTACAATTTCTAATTCGATCTCCCGTATAATTACGAAGTTGTTGTAATCTAATTAACTGCTCGTCATTAAAATATTTTTTTCCTCTATCGATTTGCGCATCATATTCTTTTATAGCATCTTTTACGTAATGGAGCTTCACATCTTCATTACCTTCTAGAGTATTCATTTTATGTACTAGTTCTTCTAAAGTATTTGCAGTTACAAAATCTGGGCAATTATTTAGCATGTCTTCTACCAAGCTTCTATTTCCAAATAATACTGTTTTGGCAACTTGACGATAACTTTTGTTGCGGAAAGCTGGATTAGATTCTGCTCCCGAAATGGAAAGCTCTTTTTTAAGAATCTTCATATTCATTATTTGCCAAGAATATTTTTTCTTTTGCTTACAAATTTGGCTCACTAAAAATCTTGTGTCGAATGCTGTTATTAGTGGTGTGGGTCCAATTCGCATTCCTTCGTAATTTAACCAAAGTGCCGAGCGTGGAGGAACTAAGCTTAATCCATCATTTTCTTTAGTTGGTCGTGGGTGGTGAACGCCTGCCGCATAAGGCCATGTTTTATCCAAATGAGTGAGTTTTCCATTTATTTTTTCTACTGCAAAATGTACAGTCCCATCTGCATAATGATGTGCGCCGTTTAATATTTTATTTGGTGGTGTGCCCCAATCGCTATTCCAATTTCTTTTTACCTGTTCTATATCGCCACCCAATCCTCCCGTTGCTATAATGGTATTTTCAGCGGTCGCAATAAATGATTCTTGTGTAATTTCACTTATTCCTTTTACTCCAATAACACGTCCTGTTTGTGTCAAAATCTCATCTACTTTATGATTAAATAGAATTTTTAAATGAGTTAACCGTTTTGGATGATTTAATAAATGAAATTTTAATTTTTCAGATAACTCATATCCTGTTCCCCAAACCATATGGAAACGAGGCACCGAATTTCCTCGTTTAAACATACCACGCTCTACCCAATGTACTACTGGAAAAAAACGAATATTCTTGTCCGTTAAAAAGTGATAAACATGTTCTGTAGTATTATGAATAAATAGCTTAGCCCATTGTTTTGGGAGTGAATCTTCTTTAGAAAATTCTGCTACAGATAGCCAATCTTTCCATGCCATATCGGGGTTGTCTTTAATTCCCCTTTTACGCTGTATAGGTGAGTCTACAAAAAACATTCCACCAAAGGATAATTTTGCTAATCCTCCCATGCGCTCTTCTATATCTCGATCGATGAGGAGTACTTTTTGATTATGATTTAATAATTCTATTGCAGTGCATATCCCTGCCAAACCTGCGCCGACTATAATATGTTCTGCTTGGTGTTTGTTTTTTGGCATTATCTGTATGTTTATTCTTAATAGAGAAGAAAGTTACTAAAGATTTTAATAATTGTAGAGTGATAAATGAGTGCGAATTGTTTAAAAATTAGTTGTTCTTATTAAAATTATAATAGGCAAACTCTTATGTCGTTTTTCAAAATAATATTTCCTTATCTTTGAAAGTATGCCAGAGAATATAGAAGACAAACAAGTTTTTACTCTTTTAGAAGTGACTCGTAGTGTGCAACGAACCATTGCAAAACGCTATGCGAGAACCTATTGGATAAAAGCAGAGATGAATAAGCTGAATTATTATACGCATTCCGGTCATGCCTATCCAGAGCTAGTGGAAAAGAAAGAGGGGAAAATTGTAGCCGAAATGCGCGGTACTCTTTGGAATAGTACTTACAAACGAATTAATGCAGAGTTTATAAAATATTTAGGCGAGCCATTGAAAGATGGAATAAGTTTGGTATTTGAGGCAAGTATAACTTATCATCCTATGTACGGAGTGGGGCTTAATATTGTGGATATTGATGTAAGCTTTGTGTTGGGTGAATTGGAAAAAGAAAAAAAAGAAAGCATTGCTAAATTAAAAAAAGAAGGATTATTTGATAAAAATAAACAGCTTCCTTTTCCGCTAGTGCCAAAACGGATTGCAATTATATCTGTAGAGACTAGCAAAGGTTTATCAGACTTTTATAATATTATTCGTAAAAACCCTTGGGGTTATAAACTAGAATATACTTTGTTTCCATCTTTATTGCAAGGAGATAAATCTATTGCTTCTATATTGAATCAATTAGCTGCAATTCGTTCACAAGTAGAATCGTTTGATGTGGTAACCATAATTCGTGGTGGAGGAGGAGAAGTAGGATTATCTTCTTATAATAATTATCAATTGGCTAAAGCTGTGGCTCAATTTCCTATTCCAGTTTTAACAGGTATTGGCCACGCGACAAACGAAACGGTTTGTGAAATGGTAGCCTATAAAAATGCGATAACTCCAAGTAATCTAGCAGAATTTATTCTACAACACTTTCACGAGTTTGCTACGGTATTATACAATGCAGAACAACAAATAGCATATAGGGTAGAAAGACAGTTTACTTTAGAGAAACAAAAAATTTCCCATAGTGTGAATACAATAAAATGGAGAAGTCAAAATCTAATTCAACAAGCTAGACAAATTATTGAAAATAATAAAATACAAATTACATCTAGTAGTAATCGACTTCTTCAGGAGCAAGAAAAACAATTAGAAAATACTAAAACAATTATCCGATTGGCCGATCCAGTAAACATACTCCAAAAAGGTTTTGCTTTGGTGTGGCATAATGGTATGATAGTAACGGATAAGAGTCAACTAAAAGAAGGAGACGTAATTGTGAATCAATTACGAGATGGTTCGGTAGAAAGTAAGGTTTTAAAAAATAATGAAAATGGAAACAGAGAATAAGTATACTTATGAAACGGCGTTTCATGAACTTCAAGAAATTGTTCGTAAAATAGATCAAGGTGATGTAAGTATCGATGCGCTTTCAGATTATATAAAAAAGGCTGCTTCTTTAGTAAAGGTTTGTGAAGCGAAACTTACCGAAACGGAAGCAGAGGTGCAAGTTATGTTGAAAAAGCTGAATGAGGAGTATAGTGAAGAAATGCAACCTCATAAGACAGAAGATGAAGAATCTACAGAGAAAAATATTATGGATGCCGAAGAATAAGTACCTATACTTATAATGCGATTGTATCCTGCAGATTCTATCTTCTATACTTATAATTCTATTGTATTTTAATTGGTATCTAAAATTGCTTTTACTGCTTTTATGCAATCTTCGATATTGCAAGTGTTAGTATTTTTTGCAATACTTTTTTTGTTATATGGCTCGTACATTTTTTGATTTGTTACGGAAAATAATCCTAAAGTTGGGGTATGTACTGCACTCGCCAAATGCATCATACCACTATCTGCACCTATAAAAACAGTAGTACTATTAATTAAAGCTCCAATTTCTCTTAAATCACAGCTATAGAATGTAGTGGCTTTAAAGTCTATTTGCGAAACATTTTCTTTAGGAAGCACTTCTATAATATTAAAATCTGGGAAATGAGTTTGTAGTGTCACATACATCTCTCTCCACCAAGTTTTTGAATGACATTTTTCGCCTGTAGCATAAGTAAATAAACAGATGGTTTTTTTATCATTCTTAACCAAACTTTTTAATAATTGCTTTCCCTCTTCGATTTCATTTTCCTGCAATTTTAAATCCAATGGTTTTATGGAGTTTTTGTTATATGACAATCCGATGGTGTCTAAATATTCCCTAAAAGAATACACAGGGTGTTTAGCAATATGCTCACAATCGCAATAATTATCTTGAAATGTTTCTGGTAGTTCACCAAAAATCTTATAAGGAGAACGTGCTATTTTTGTAGATAATCTGCCTGAGGATGAGGTGGGAATCACATTAATAACTAAGTCGTATTTATTCTTTTTAAGTTTTACCCAAGTAGATATATACTTTATTAATTGTTTAAATGGTTTTCCAGGTAATGGAATAATTTGATTTACATTAGAATAATTCTTAAATAAAATAGGAGCTAAATTACCTTTTACAAAGACATCAATTTTACAATCAGGAAAGACTTCGGTTACTTCTTGAATTAATGGAGTTATCAATAATAAATTGCCCAATCTACCATTCGGTCTATTTATAAGAACTCTTTTTATGCGAATGTCGGTGGTGTCAATATCACATGGGATTGCTATAGAGTTGCCAACATTTTTAGTTAACGATTGCATGATATTTCTTCGAATCGAATTTATCTTCTTTAGTTTACCCATAGTTTAAAGTAAGAAGTTCTGGTATAAAGATTAGTTTGTAAATACAATTTACCTACTGCATATCCTACTACAGCGCCTAGTAAGATTCCACCAACGACATCGCCTGGATAATGTACACCAACATAAATTCTGCTGTAGCTTACTAATAGTGCCCAAAAACATAGCGTATACTTAAGCCAATTAAATTTTTTACTTAGAATAAGTGTTAGGAAAATAAATAATGCAATACTATTCGTAGCGTGCCCCGATACAAAACCGTACATTCCTCCTGGTCCAGCTTCACTTAAATGCACTAAATCGGCTATTGCAGGTTCGTGAGAAGGACGTAATCTTTTGGTTAAGGGTTTAAAGAAACTCGAAGAAATTTGATCGCTAAGGGTGATGAGAATTCCTATAAAAAAATAAATTAATACCGCTCTTTTTTTATACGCCTTTAGTATTATAAGGAAGATTATAAGATAAAAAGGAACCCAGAAAAGTTTGTCGCTAGCCCAATACATTATAGGGTCTAAAAAAGTATTATGTTTACCATTTAAGAATAAAAATAATTCGGTGTCAAGTTTTATTATCTGATCCATCATATGGTAGTGGTACTGATAGGTTATGTTTCTTAAGACAAGTTAATCTCCTTGATTAGGTAGGAGAGGTAAGAAAACTCTATCCAATTCCATTTATCATACTAACTACAATTGCTACAAATCTCAGATTTTGAGAAGTACCTTTTCTTCTTTTCGAATCTTTGGGTCATTTCTATAATTGATTTATTGAAATAACTTACATTGCATTAGTTAAACAAAATAGGATAGAGTTATCATAAGGGAAATGGAAAGAAGTTTAGCTCTTTTTTGATTTGCTAATTTATTTTAACAGTAAAATAGAGCAAGTACTTCCATAGGGTTTATTCAACTAAAGTTCCATCTTCGTTAAAGAACAAGTTTATCTCTCTTTTGCGGTTTTCAACTTCAACTTTATAGATTACACGATTGTTCTCGGTAATTTTATCTACATCATCTACTTTATAATTTTTATATTCTTGATTGATGTAGTCTTTGATGGCTTGAGGTAAATCACGAGCAGATAATTCTTCTTTTTGTTTTATAATTTTTCCTTCGGAGTTGAACCAAACATCATGGTCATTATTCCATTTTGTTTCGAATTCCACTTTATATAGATCACCATCTTTTTCCCATTCCACATCAAATGCTTTTGGGAATTTTGAATTGAATTGGTTTAAAACGACAGATGGAACTTCGCTTTTACGTAAGTCTTGTGCGAAACTATTATTAAATGCTACAAGAGCTATAAAAAATAAAATCAGTTTTTTCATTTGTATAAAATTTTAATTTATACAACAAAGAAAATAGTAGAATCTGGAAAGATTTGGGAATTATAGAAGAGGTGCGAAATAATTTAATTAAAAATGTATTTCGAAATAATGAAGTTCGTTTTTGTAATAATAAGAAATAGAATACCCATATAAGTCAGCTATAGCTTTCACTATAGCAAGTCCAAGTCCCGTGCCTTGTATACTAGTATTTGATTTATAAAACTGAGTAAAGATTTTTTCGTTATCTAATTGAGCTTTTTTTCCAGTATTAGTAATGATTAAAGTATTTGAAGTAATACATACTTCTACAAAACCGTGTTCTATATTATGAAAAATAGCATTTTTCAAAAGGTTGGAAACTATTATATATGCAAGATCGGGATTAGATGTGACGGATAGAGCATTAGTTTTTTTGATGCGAATCGATACATTTTTATAGGCAGCAAAATCTTCTAACTCTTCTATAGATTGTTGAACTATTTTGTGGATTTCTACAATCTTATTTTCTATAAACTGTTTGTTTTCAATTTTACTTAATAATAATAAAGATTTATTTAAACGAATCATACGCTGAGTTATACTATAAATTTCAGATAACTCTAGAGCTTGATAGTCAGTCAAATTTTTATTTTCTAGTAAAAGTTCTAATTTATTTATAGAAATAGCTAGTGGCGTTTGCAACTCATGCGATGCATTACCGATGAATAACTTTTGTTGTTCAAATACTTTTTTACTATCTGTGAGTAAAATATTCAATGCGTCCTGTAAGTCAGTGAATTCCTTAGTTTTTGTGTGGATTTCCGGCAACTTTTTTGTTCTATCTAATCGATAGTTTTTTAGCTGATTAAGCAAATCATAAAATGGTTTCCATAATCGTTTAAGAACGATATTATTTATTATAAGAATACCTACAATTAATAGAATATACAGCCAGATAGTATTTAAAAAGAAAGCTCGGACCATATCTTCACGATCTACCATGGCGTTCGCAACCTTTAGCTCATAGTACTCCTCATCAAATTCAAATGCCGTAATAAGCATTCTCACTTCTTCAAGTTCTGGTTCGGGATCATTAAAATCTTGCATATAGAGAATAGTATCTATATATTGATCCTTCATGGATAAAGCCTCACTTTTATTGATTTTTTCTACGGTGAAGAAACTTTCGTCAAAATAATTTTTATGTAATATAGTAGGGTCCTTATGTGCGTTTTGGATAATTAATCGCTTATAGTTTTCCAATCCTTCATCGATACTATCTTTTATCTCACGAACCATGTTTATATAAAAGATAATAGACCATATAGTGATGATAGCTAAGATGGAAATCGATAAATGTTTAATGGATTGGTTAAGTAATTTCATGCTTCTATTAATTTATACCCAACCCCATAAATAGATTCTATTTTTATCTCGGCATCCGACTCTTGTAGTTTTTTTCTAAGATTTTTAATTTGATAATACACGAAGTCAAAATTATCTACTTGGTCTATATTATCTCCCCAAACGTGCTCGGCTAGAGCTGTTTTGGTTACCAGTCTATTTTTATTTAATAAAAAGTAATTTAGAATATCAAACTCTTTTCGATTTAAGTTAATAGGCCTGTTATTAATAGTGAAAATTCGCTCATCGAAATCTAACATTACATTAGAAAATTCTATTTGTGTAGAGCCTTGTAAGTTTTTTCTCCGTAATACCGCCTTAACACGAGCATTTAGCTCGGCCAGATGAAAAGGCTTGGTTAAATAGTCATCTGCGCCTAATTCTAATCCAACAAGTTTATCGTCCAGTGAATCCTTAGCCGAAATGATAATTACATTTTCACTTTTCCGTTGTTTTTTTAGTTCATTTAGAATATCTAAACCACTACCATTAGGTAACATAATATCAAGTAAAATACAATCGTACTCATAGATAAATAGTTTATCTATGGCACTATTATAGTCCATTGCTGTTTCTACAATAAATAATTCTTTTTCGAGAGAAACTTTAATGTTATGAAGCAATTGCTCCTCATCCTCTATAACTAAAATCTTCACGGGTAGCCTTAAATTTATTATGGAAAGATAAAATATTTTCGGATAACTTCATTCCTTGTTTCTTATAAGTTTAGGATAGGTTTATTTACTTAATAATATTTGTATGATGAATCAAAATCCAAAAATGTTCTACTGTTCGGTTATTTTAATCATAATCCCTATTTAGGTTTAGGAATGTTGAGTAATTTGTAGTATTTGTGGATAAATAGTGATTATTTTAATACTATTGGATTGCTTTTATAAGAATGGTTTAGTATATTAATCTCCAATTGATTTTTTATATACTTACTTGTGTGTCTTTTTATTATGATCAAAATGATTTTTAATCTAAGTTCTTCCAAAATTGCACAAGTATTTCCTTTATCAAGATATTTTCTTTTCTTTCTTTTACTTTCACTTCCTTACGTTGTAGTTAGTCAGCCTAGAATGGTCATACCTAATGATAAAGTCACTAAGCTTAAAATTATAGTTATAAACAATCAGATTTTTCTTCCAGTAAAATTTAATGAAACTCCCATGTTACTACTTTTAGATACGGGAGTAACTAATCTTACTCTTTTCGGTAATAAAATAGAGGCCGAGAATGAGTTAAAAAACATTGAAAAAGTAAGAGTAAATGGAATTGGACAGGGAAGTTCTTTTGATGCTTTAAAATCAGATGATAACCATCTGGAGTTTGATAATGGGGTAGCAATTGAAAACATCACAGCCTATATTATCGATGATATAAATTTTAATTTATCTGATTACATCGGAGTGACCGTTAATGGGATTATTGGTTATGAATTTTTTAAAGATTATCCAATAGAAATTGATTATGTACGGGAGACTATTTATATATATAATAATTCCAATAAATTCAATCGTAAAATAAAAAGAGCCAAAGAACTACCATTCCGTTTTATTAATAGAAAGCCCTATGCTTTTGTGTCTCTATACTCTGAGAAGGTTACCGAAGAATCATTGATGCTCTTAGACTTAGGGTTTGGTGATTCGGTAATTTTATTTTCAGAAAACCTTGCCAATACATTTGATGAACAAATTTCTATCCAGAGTTATTTAGGTAGTGGCTTATTAGGTGAAATTAACGGAGAAATACAGCGCATAAAAAGCTTGAGTATAAGTGATTTTAATATTAAATATCCTATTATCTCTATTCCCGATAGAGAGTCTATTAAAAATTTTACGATTCCTCCTTATATTAAAGGATTAATTGGAGGTGGCATATTTCATAGATTTAATATTTTTATGGATTACTCGAACTCTAAATTCTATTTAAAAAGAAATCGTCAATTTAAAGAACCGTTTAATGTTAATATGAGTGGTTTGAGTATTAAACATGTAGGATCTAAGTGGAAGAAGGAGGCTATATCAGTACCCATAGGTTTCTCTAAAGACAAAGACAATAACTTTTCTGTGAGTCATGCAATTCAATATAATTTAAAATTACTTCCAATTTATGTCGTTTTCGGAGTTAGGCAAGATTCTCCTGCATATGAGGCAGGGATTAGAGATAAAGATGTAATCGTTTCAATAAATGGAAGAAACGTTAGTAATTATTCTTTAGATGAAGTATATGGAATTTTAAAATCTAAAGATGCAAAGCGTATTCGTATGCGAGTAGAGAGAGATGGAGAAGTTTATAATTACCAATTTCATTTAAAAGATCCTATTCCATATACTAAGCCGTAGTCAATGGTTTGTTTATTATTCCTATGTTAATTGTTAAAGATTTATGAGTGTAATAAGTGTTATATTTATAAATTGGTTATAGTATAATCCTTTATAAATCAAGAGGATAAAAATGTTTAGTTTTTTTACATCATTTTCTATCGCCCAAAAGATTAGAATCCTAGGTATATAGAAAGTAGGAAGCAGAATGGGGGAAAGGTAAAAATAACCAATTATACTTTTCATTTATATTGTCCTGACGGATATGAAAAACCAGGTTATATAATAAGTTTTATAGCCTAAAATTCATCGTTATTATTACAAGAAACAGGACAACGTCTAATTCGCTTTTAAAAATAGCTCAACAAATAAATAGCAAAGATGGATAAAAAATTAATTGCAAAAGAAAGTATAGCAATACATGCTAGTAAAAATAAGGTATGGGACGAACTAACTAATCCTAAAAAAGTTAAAGAATATCTTTTTGGGACAGAGGTGGTTACAGATTGGAAACGGGGTAGTGAAATAATATTTCAAGGAGAATACGAAGGACAAGCATATAAAGATAAAGGCGTTATTCATGAAATAAAGGAAAACGAATTATTGCAGTATACTTTATGGAGTAACTTTAGCGAGTTGGAAGATATACCAGAAAATTATTCTTTAGTAACTTATAAGCTAAGTACTTCAAATACTGAAACAGTATTAGAAATTACGCAACAAGGATTCGCGGACGAAGAAGCCAAAAAACATGCACAAATTAATTGGCGTAGTGCATTAATGCAAATCAAACAACTTGCCGAAGAATAACCTGATTACTTTTATACTAAACTTAGAGTAACTTAAAAAAGATTAGTCTATCTATTAATCATACACTACTAATATCGAATTATTAATAATGAAGAATTGGAAAGTTGCTTTTTGGAGTTGTTTGACAGTTTTAATTATAATTTCATTGTTAGCTGTTTACTCTCTTGTCGATCAAGCTTATAGGGTGACTTATCACAAAGTTAGTTATGATAATATGGAAAAAGACTTTGTCCAAATTATTGAAATTATAAATTATACAGATTTAATTAAGAAACAAATAATGGAAGAACTTGAAAATCATGCTTTATATGAATTTATGGATTTTAACTCCGATACGATTCCTTTAAATCGAGCTTTACTGATATTCGATAAAGATAATTTAATTGAAATAATGAAGCTATAATAAAGCGCCCACGTAAACTAGTGATTGGATTTTTTTATCGGAATAATATTAGTTTTATAATTCCTTAATTATTTATTGTGTTTATCAAAAAAGGATTTAATCGTGTCGTAATAATCCTTTTCTGCTTCTAGATTTAAATTATGAGCCGCATTAGGAATAATTTTTAATTCTTTCTTATTCTCTGGAATGCCTTTCAAAGCTGCATAAATCATTTCTGCTTGTTTCTTTCCTATTACGTAATCTTCCTTTCCTTGCATCACAAGAATAGGTTTATTTATTACTTGTAAATCATTTATTATATTCATTCGATTATAATCTGATGAATTGCGGAATACGCGATTCACATATTCAAATTTATCCATTGCTAAATCAAACTCTTCTTTAGTATATCCTGCATCTGCGAAATAAGTGGAGTCTTTCCCTAATTCTTCTGCTAATTTTAGAGCTTCGGTATTTTTCCAATACGCGTTAAATCCTAATTCTTTTGGGAATTCATGTTTGATAAGATTCATATCATCAAAAAAATAATTCAAATTACTTTCTTCAATCTCTGTTAGCTTTTCCAATATTTCATGGTATCGGCTGCTAGTAATAGAATCATTTGAATTATTTAGAAAATTTAGCGCTAGTTTTCTTTCATGATTAATAATTGCTTTGATAGGATATATACCATCGGCTTTACCACTCACACAGGCAAAGGAGTTGATTTTATCTTGATGTTCTATCATATACAATAGACCCAAAGTTCCACCCCAAGATGAACCTATCAGATTTATTTTTTTATCTTCAAAACGATGTTGTAAACTATCTACGACGACATCCAAATCTTCGACAAATTGTGGCATATTGAGCATAGTAGTATCGGTAAACGTTTTAGATTTTCCACCGCCACGCTGATCCAAATAGGCTATTAAATAATCCTTTTCTAAATGATTTTTGTTGAAGATATGATCAAAACTAGAAAACCCTCCTGGTCCTCCATGTAGGTTGATTATTAAAGGTTTACTCTTGTTCCCAATTAAACGGACATACAACTGAGAATTAGCGACTGGAATATAAAATTCCTCATCTATTTTATTCTCTTGATTACAAGAAATGAATAGGAGTAAAGAAGTGATAAATAATAAAAATATTTTATGGTCTGGACGTTTCATAGTATTTGGATTTATATACCAGACACTTTTTGTAATCAGAAAGAAAAGCTGTTTTGAAAGAAAATAGAATTTAATGTATTTCTTTGCCAATCAAATGCTTGGATAGATAAATTTACTCTATCTGAAATTATAACAGGACGTTTTTAACAGTTTTTCTTTATCTTATCTATTGGCAGAGAGAAGTTTGTTACCGTTCCTTAAATTATTTCTCCAAATAGTCTATGGCTATGCGTACCATTCTAAAATTTAAATTTCGTTGTCTAGTATAAAGATTATATACTGCATCTTCACTTAAAACGCCACACTTTATATCTTCAAAAACACCTTGATTGCTTTCTTCCATATCTTTTATCCATTCTGTACTCCCATAATAGTCCATAAGTTTTGTAAAATCTGGATGTAGATTTTCCCATTTGTAGATTAGGTTTTCTAATTGTTCTACAAGTATTTCTGCTTTATCTAGTGTGTTTTCTTGTTGCTCTATATTTTTAATTCTTTTGTCCATTATAATGATTGGTATAGTTTTATATCCAAAAATAGGATTTATTTCTAGTTTCTTATCAGATTCACGGGGGTTTAAGAAAACGGTAATTAGCTTAAAAAGATTACCTTTATAGCCAATAAATATCTAAGACTATTAGCTTAATGGCATATTCTATAAACCAATATTTTATGAGAAAGTATAGCTCCATATTGTTTCAAGCAATTTTTGCTTCTGCCTTATTCGTAAGTACTACAAGTTGCGCACAAGTTAAGACGGTATATCAAACGGATAAAATACAACAAGAAATCTTGAAAAAGGTTGTAGAAAACAATC
This sequence comes from Bacteroidota bacterium, assembly GCA_021793135.1. Classification (GTDB taxonomy): domain Bacteria; phylum Bacteroidota; class Bacteroidia; order Flavobacteriales; family Flavobacteriaceae; genus JAJYTI01. The sequence goes on along the minus strand of JAJYTI010000006.1, from coordinate 1,842 downwards.
GAAAATATACAGAGGAAGGCGAGGTTGCCGATTATATTCCAGAATTAGGTAAAGCTAATCCAAATGATATAGGGATAGCCATAGTGGATAAAGATGGGAGAGTAATAAGTGCAGGTGATAGCGAGAAAACTTTTACGATTCAAAGTATTTCCAAATTGATCGCTTTAATGATTGCTGTAGAAGATAATGGAGAGGATGAAGTATTTCGTAATATGGGATATTTTGGAACGAATAAACCATTTAATCATTACGCCAATTTAGAAACAGATGGAGAGCCGTTAAACCCAATGATGAATGCTGGTGCAATTTTAACTACAGCTTTGATAAAAGGAGAAGATGATGTGCCATACCAACGTGTTTTGGATAGAATTCGATACATCACCAATAATGATAAAATCGAAATCAATGAAATGGTATATTTATCAGAAAAAGAAACTGGTGATAGAAACCGTGGAATCTTTTATATTTTAAAAAATAATGGTTGGATAGAAGGAGATGAAGAAAAATTGAATAACTATTTCCGTCAATGTTCTATTGAAGTTTCTGCGATAGATCTAGCAAAAATAGGTTATTATTTTGCAAACCATTGTACTAGATACGATGGGGATACTACGTATAAAGATGCGAATATAAGTGCGCTTATTCAATCACAAATGCTTATTGCAGGAATGTATGATTATAGTGGAGAATATGCTCGTACTGTTGGGTTGCCAAGTAAATCTGGAGTAGGAGGGGGTATTACCGTTAGTGTGCCTGAACAAATGGGAATAGGAGTATATAGCCCAAGTTTGGATAAACATGGCAATTCAAAAGCTGGTTATGAAATGATTCTAGAACTATCCGAAATGTATGATTTGAATTTATTTAGATAATAACTTTAAGATGAGATAAAAAGCATTCGGGCAGTCAATTTGACTGCCCGAAGCTTTTAGCTATAAATTTCAACCTCTTCAAGGTTTTTCAATTCCTCTTCGGAGAAGATTCGATAGATAACCTTAAAGGTTTTTTGTTTAGAAGTTTCTAAGGAAAATCCACCAGTACCAAATCCATCGATTACATCTAACGTAAAGTGCGCGTGCTTCCAGTATTCATATAAATCATGGTCTACCCAGAAGTCATATCCGCATACGGTTCCTATTTTTACATCATTTAGACGTAAAAAATAACCTCCTTTTGGAAAGCACATAGGTTGTGTACCTTCACAACATCCACCTGCTTGGTAGAACATCAGTTCTCCGTTTTCTTCTGCTAATTCTTTGATAAGCGCTTTGGCTTTATCCGTTACATCTATTCGACTTATTTTGGACATAGTGTTTTAATTTTAGAATAACCCTAGACTATTCTTGTTATAAGAAATTAGCATGTTTTTGGTCTGTCTGTAGTGACTTAACATCATTTTGTGGTTTTCACGACCAATTCCAGATTGCTTATATCCACCAAATGGTGCGCCTGCTGGATAATTGTGGTAGTTGTTTACCCAAACACGTCCAGCTTGAATTGCACGTGGAATTTGATAGATTTGATGTGCATCTCTAGTCCATACACCGGCACCTAAGCCATATAAAGTATCGTTAGAAATCTTAATTGCTTCGGCTTCGTCTTTAAAAGTAGTTACGGCTAGTACAGGTCCAAAAATTTCTTCTTGGAAGATTCGCATCTTATTATCTCCTTTAAATAGAGTAGGTTTGATGTAATATCCATTTTTAAATTCTCCTTCAGGTGCATATGCTTCTCCTCCAGTTAGTACTTCTGCACCTTCTTCTTTACCAAGTTTTAGGTATGATTTAATCTTATCATGTTGTACAATAGAGTTTTGTGCTCCCATAGTTGTTGAGGAGTCTA
>JAJYTI010000169.1 GCA_021793135.1 Bacteroidota bacterium | reverse complement strand
TTTCTGATTCTATTATTGAACCCTTTCAGGGTTCTTGTTTTTTAGGTTGTTTTTATTCCTTACGTTTCACTTCGCTCACACAGGGTTATCATTGTTCAACCCCTTCGGGGTTTCTAGTTGTTTATTCTCAGCGTTCATAGGTTTATTATCGTTCAACTCCCTTTGGGTTTTCTGTATCTGTATATGTTTTTCTGTCTAACTTTTTTGGGACTCTTATTTAATATTGTTGTCCTTTAAGTTAAGAACCTCGTAGAGGTTCAATATTGATAACCCCCTGATAAAATCAGGTGTATATGAAAATCCTGAAAGGGTTGAACTTCTCGACTTTTTTTATATGAGATTTGCTGCAGTCTATTTTTTAACATAAATTACTTGTTCTATTCTATTATTTTGTAACATTAATGTTAAATAAAGTATAATATTATGAGAAAAAGTTAATTGCAGCGCTATTAATAAGCGTGTTTTCAGTTCAAGTAATGTCAGCTAGACCGATTTTTGGAAATGAAGAAGAAATAGTAACAGTTAATTGTGGAGATTGTGATTGTGTTTACAAAGAAACAACGACATATTTTCTATGGATAAGAATAGGTTCTGATAGAGAATTAGTCGATATTGATTGTTCAATGGTTATTTAAATTAATTTGGGTCCTTTATCATAAAGGGCCCAAGTCTGCACAATATGCGTTTATTTTTATTTTTTGTCATATTATTGAATGTTAGTGTATTTGCCCAGACTACAAAATCTATTGTAATCAAGGATTCATTAACTCACCAAGTTTTAGAAAATGTACTGGTGTATAATCTAACTACAAAAGAATTTAATTACTCTAATTCTGATGGTCAAGCGGACTTGTCTTATGATGATGAAGAGAATGATATTCAGTTTTACCTACCTGGTTATGCTCAGGTAGTAGTGAGTATGAAAAATATTATCGAAAATGAATCTGCATTTTTATTAAATCCATGGACAGAATCTTTAGAAGAAGTAGTGTTAATTGGAGATGCCGAGCTTAAGTCAGATTATGTGTACGCTCCGCCATCTAAAAAGAAACGTTATATAGGTATTTCAGGAAAGAGCCCTTCTATTAGCTTTAGTTATCTTCATAAAATTTGTGCAAACTGTAGATTAATCGGGATGAAAATTTATCTTGATTCTTCTACAATAGAACAAGAGGATGAAGTCGATATTAGACCAATAATTTTAGATGAAAACTTTAAATCACTTATAGTTTCTAGTAATACCTTGCCACTTTTACAAAATCAGAGAAATATATTAATTAGCTTTATTGATGAAGATATTACTTTAGAGCAAGGGGAGAAGTATTATGTAGGTTGGGAGTTTATGAATAAAAAGAACTCGAATGTGAGATTGCGGTTTCAAGTAGTAAAGAATAAAAATAACGATATTTATGTTCGTTCAGAACCTAATAATTATTGGGTACCTGTTGATGATGCAAATTTAAGTTTATACTATGAATTATATTTCAAAGAAAATTAACTCGTATACATATTTCTAATAAACATACAAGAAACATCTCTTGATAGTAATCGAGAGGTTTTTCTTGTTTTAAGTGCTTATTGAACCCCCTTCAGGGTTCTCTTTCATTTAGGTTGATTTACCCATTGCGTTTTACTTCGCTCACACAGGGTTATCATTGTTCAACCCCTTCGGGGTTTCTAGTTGTTTATTCTCAACGTTCATAGGTTTATTATCGTTCAACTCCCTTTGGGTTTTCTGTACCTGAATATGTTTTTCGGTCTAACTTTTTTTGGACTCTTATTTAATATTGTTGTGCTTTAAGTTAAGAACCTCGTAGAGGTTTAACATGGATAACCTTCGATGAAATCGGAGGTGCTAGGGATGAAGAACTCCCAACCCTGAAAGGGTTGAACTTCTCGATTTCTCATTGTAGATCTATGCAAACAAATGCTTTACTACATCGTGTACTTTACCCAGTTGGATAATGTTGATTCCATAATCTTTCTTCGGGAATTTGCTGTAAGAAGAAATAACGATACTTGTAAACCCTAGTTTTGCAGCTTCGGTAATTCGTTGTTCCACTCTTGTTACTGGGCGTACTTCTCCTGCTAATCCTATTTCTGCTGCAAAACACATAGATTTATCTAAAGCAATATCCACGTTAGAAGACAATACCGCAGCAACTACTGCTAAGTCAATAGCTGGGTCGTCTATACTTATTCCTCCTGTAAGGTTTAAGAAAACGTCTTTAGCAGCTAATTTAAATCCAGCACGTTTTTCTAAAACTGCCAAAAGCATATTTAGTCGTTTGCTGTTGTATCCAGTAGACGAACGTTGAGGTGTTCCATAAGCAGCCGTACTAACTAAAGCTTGAACTTCTACTAATAACGGACGCATACCTTCTAAGGTCGCAGCTATTGCCGTACCTGATAAAGCTTCTTTTGATTCGGAAAGCAGAATTTCACTCGGATTACTTACTTCACGTAATCCTGAACCTAGCATTTCATAAATTCCTAATTCGTTAGTAGAACCAAAACGGTTTTTGTGCGCACGCAATATGCGATAAAGATGGTTTCTGTCTCCTTCAAACTGTAGAACCGTATCCACCATATGTTCAAGAATTTTAGGTCCAGCAATATTTCCGTCTTTGGTAATATGTCCGATTAAAATTACTGGCGTGTCAGTTTCTTTAGCAAATTGGATTAGTTCGGCAGTAGTTTCTCTAATTTGGGAAATGCTTCCCGCACCAGATTCAATATAATCTGTGTGTAAGGTTTGGATAGAATCTATAACTACTACTTGTGGTTCTATATCTTCTATCTGTTGGAAGATATGTTGCGTTTTAGTTTCAGTTAAAATATAACATTGATCCGCATTTGGATTAATTCGCTCTGCACGCATCTTAATCTGCTGAGCACTTTCTTCGCCCGATACATACAATACTTTATATGGCAATTGCAGAGCAATTTGTAACATCAATGTGCTTTTTCCTATTCCAGGTTCTCCTCCTAAAAGCGTTAACGATCCAGGTACAAGTCCGCCACCCAGCACACGGTTTAGTTCTCCATTATGGGTATTATATCTCGTTTGTTCCGAGGCGGATATTTCGTTAATTCTAATAGGTTTGTTTCGACGCTTAGTAGGCGAAGGTTTGGTTTGCCAAGCAACTTTCTCTGGCTTTTCTATAATTTCTTCTACAATTGTATTCCATTCTTTACAAGAATTACATTGTCCTTGCCATTTGGCATATTGTGCTCCACAATTTTGACAGAAAAATGCTTTTTTAACCTTTGCCATATCCAAATAAATTTCTTGTAAAATTAAGGAAATAATACGGGATGATACTTAGGGGAAATATAAATGATTGTAGAAGGTGGATTTTGGAAAGTTAATAAGAAAAGTTAATATTATTCCTTATTTTTCAATTCCAATGTATTTTGAGGATTTAAATATGAAACAATTAAGAGCAATAGTATGCTGTCTTTTTCTTAGTCTAGTAGGACTGGTTAATTCCTCGTTATATGCACAAAACGAACATTATTTTCTAAACAAAGAAACACAAGATACTATTGCTCGTTATAAGTTGTTGGTTTATTATTCGAGTGATTCGGTGGTTTATAAACCAAAGATAAATCATGCTTTATACTTAAAAGACAAAGACTTTAAAAATGCCGATTCTTTAGTGTTGCATTATGATAGTTGGTATAAGGAGCATTTATTAAAAGAAGATTTTAATCAAACCAATATTTATGTAAACAAACAGCTGCCTTTAGAAGAGGTTATATTAGAGAGTAAATCCCAAACTATTGGAACATTTAATAAATTAAAATCTAGTCTCGACCTTAAATTGGTTCCAGAATATCAATTATCTGGGAGTTTAGTCAGTTTTGAGTTGCCGGATAATACTAAAGCCATTCAAGATTTTCAATTACGCATAAAACGGAAAGAAAGGGGAGAGGCTTCTATTATGCCTGTTTTGTTTATGGCAGACAGTATAGACGACCCCAATAAAATTTATCTGTATCCTAAATTAGAACCCTATTTAGTGGAGGATGAATTAACTAGACGCTATCAGTGGATTAGTATTCCTATAAAAAATGACCTTACAGTATTTAAAAAACTGATTTTCGCTGGCTTTTATGGAAATAAAAAGGATAAAATATTCTATAATTTTGCTGAAGCAAGAGCGAATACTTTTCAAGATTATTATCCTTGGGGGCGTGTTTTCCTAAATGGTAAACCCACACGGGCTGATGGAACCATATGGGACAATCGATTTATATATAGAACGGAGGATTATACCGTTCCAGCAGTAAAATTGAAATTGTTGTTGTATTGAAAAGATAGTGGTGAGAAGTGTGTTTTAAAGAAAAGATATAAGAACTTTATACTGCTGACTAAAGAATAGAAAAACTCATTGTTTTTTATTTCTCCTTTCTGTTCAAAATAGGAAAAAGAATGAAAGATACTACCCCTAATATAAGAATAGAAAACATGTTAGAAGACCATGTAATCCATCCAAAAGCAGTTCCAGAAGTTTGTGCTACTCCAAATAGAGATAAGATTCCTGCTACAAAAAGAGGGTAAGAACCAAAACCGCTATTGGTAAATGCTACGGCAAAGATC
>JAJYTI010000168.1 GCA_021793135.1 Bacteroidota bacterium | reverse complement strand
CCATAATCATGTCCTATAAACTCTGGAATATATTTTTCTAATAAGTCATCTAAACTTTCAATATCTCCTTCTTTTAAAGCAACTCCAACAAGTAAAGAAGAAATAGATTTGGCAACAGAATAAGAGGTCCAAAGCGTGTTCTGATCTATATTTTCTGCATATTTCTCTAATCGAATTTCATCATCTTTAATCACAATAATTCCTCCAATTCGGTTTTCATCAAAATAAGAATCTAAATTGGTATCATCCTCCCATTTTGGAGTGATTGGATTTGCAACTTTATATAAATAAGTTTCTTTTCCAGCTTCTACAGGAATACTTGGATATATACTATGCATGATAGAAAATCTGCGTTCTTTCTCTTCTTGAGACCAAAATAAAAGACTCTCTAACTTTTGTCCCATCGTTTCACCAGGTATATTTTCAGGTAGGTCTCGGGAATCTTTGATTTCAACTAACTCACATGTAGCTGATTGTGCATAGACTGGTGAAAATGTCAATCCAAATAAAATTAACGCAATGTATATTTTTACAATTTTCATGATGTAGTTATAATATTTGTTTTCAAAGATAGAAAAGGTATTGACAACTTAAGAATGAAAAAAAAGCCCTCTCTATTTGTGAATCCTTATTCACATTACAATTATGATATATTTCAAAACAAACAACTTAGTATATTAGAATGTTTTTCTAATAATTTGTATTTTACATAGTACTATTGACACTAAAAATAAAAATATGAAAAAGCTATTACAAGGAATACTTGCTGGATATGGTGCTAATAAAATATCTCAAAAAAATGGATGTGGTTGTATTGGGACCATTATTATATTCATTATTTTATTTTCTATTTTAGGATATGTTTTTAATTGGTTTGGGTTTTAATTGAAGTCGATTTAATACTTATCAATTATGAAATTTAATTGACTATACAGTTAATTATTTCTGTTTAAATTTAATCATAATATCTATAAAAAGCGCTCTAGAAGCAGATGGTGCATAGGAAATTACATTAACATTTGTGAATATCCTCTTCTCTTATTTTAAATAATATTACGTAAAAACATAAATGTTTTTTACATCAAACATCAAAACATTTTAAGAGTTTCTCATCGATTTTGGTCTAGACCAACGAGGCTTTTCTCCTAACGAAACCAGTTTGGAATCTTCTGCCTCTACCGTTTCTGGTTGAGGATGTTTTTCAAAAGCTTGTTGCGGACGTAGTCCTAAAAGCTTAAACATCTCCATATCTTCAGAGATATTTGGATTTGGAGTAGTTAATAATTTATCACCAGCAAAGATAGAGTTGGCACCTGCTAAAAAGCATAATGCTTGCCCTTCTCTACTCATACTCATTCTTCCTGCCGAAAGTCTTACTTGTGCTTTAGGAATAACAATACGCGCTGTAGCAACCATACGTAGCATTTCCCAAATAGAGACTGGTTCTTGCTCTTCTAGTGGTGTTCCTTCTACTGGAACCAAAGCATTTATCGGTACCGATGCTGGTTGTAACTTACTTAAAGTTACTAGCATCTGCATACGATCTTCTAGCTTCTCTCCCATTCCTATAATTCCTCCGCTACATACCGTTATATTGGTTTTCTGAACGTTCTTAATCGTATCAATTCTATCCTGGTAAGCACGAGTGGAGATAATTTCTTCGTAATACTCTTCCGAACTATCCAAGTTGTGATTGTATGCATAAAGTCCTGCCTCTGCTAAACGCTTAGCTTGATTTTCTGTAATCATACCCAGCGTACAGCATACTTCCATATCCAATTTGTTCACTGTACGTACCATCTCTAGTACTTCTTCGAATTCTGGACCATCTTTTACGTTTCTCCAAGCTGCTCCCATACAAACTCTGGAGCTTCCAGCGGCTTTTGCACGCAATGCTTGTGCTTTCACTTGAGAAACACTCATCAGGTCATTTCCTTCGATTTTAGTGTGGTATCTAGCTGCTTGTGGACAATACGCACAATCTTCTGGACAACCTCCAGTTTTTATGGAAAGTAAAGTAGAAATCTGAACCGTATTTGGGTCGTGGTATTTTCTATGTACCGTAGCTGCTTCGTAAACCAATTCCATAATCGGTTTATTGTATATAGTCAATAAGTCTTCTACTTTCCAATTGGTTTTAACTTCCATAAATTTCATTTAGGCTTTATATAATATTATTTATTCCAACGGTATTTCAATCCAAGTGAGAACCATCTTGGTGGCATAGGCACTGCTCCTGCTTCACGGTATTCACTATCTAAAATATTACTAACATCTGCATATAAATCAAATGCATCGAATTGATATTGAGCACGGATATCTAATAAATCGTAAGCTTTATTTAATTCGCGCTTATAATAACGATTTTGTACTTGCAGTGATAAATTTGCATAGCTATAATGGATTCCAGTTACAAACTGATGCTTTAAGTTTTCTAATACATACTTCGATTGAATAGCACCATCGGTTTCCATTTTTGGACTTAAGAAGTTATAACTGATTTGGTACCCGAAGTTATGTGCTCCACTTAATTGGAAGTCTTGCGCTATTCTTGCAAATACTCCTGTCATCTTATTAGAACCTAAGTTATAGGGCGTATAAGGCACAGAGTCATCAGGTCTTACCCAATCGATGAAATCAGATATATCTCTATAGAAATATCCTGCCTTAGCTTTTAAACTAGAACCTGTATAGCTAATGGTTCCTTCGTATTGCCATGCTTTCTCAGGCTCTACATTTGGATTCCCTACGTTTCCAGGAGCTTGATTTAAATATAAATCAGTAAACGATGGTAAACGTTGTGCGGTTCCAAAGCTACCCGAGACTTTCCACTGGTCGTTTATTAAATAAGCTACATCAATTCCTGGATAAGTTTGCCATCCATAATCTGTATTATAGTTCGTATAGATTCCAGCATTAGCAATCCAATTAGCACCAAACTTAGTTTTGTATTCGATATAAGCTCCGTGGTTATCACGTTGGTGACGTCCGATGTTGGAACTATTAATTTTCGATAACCTACTCTCCCATCCAATACCAAATTCACCAAAATCAGTGCTTAAATTAGCATTCAGTTCAGCCATAAATGCATTGGTATAGTGAATAGATCTAGCGGTATTTAAATCGTGTTTAAAATAACGGTAATCGTCTGTATTGTAGCGGTTACTTACACGTGGCATAAGGGTTAAATTACCAAAACGATGCTTAGAAGATAAACTGAATAAAGAGGTTTTATCTACTTCTTCTGAATCCACATCTCCAGGTGCAGCGTAGAATCCATTCGCTCCGAATTTGTTATCGATATAACTTGCTAAAGCTTGGATAGAATGTTCGTTATTGAAGTAATAGTTACCGTTATAGAAAACTTTGGTGTTATTTAATGCGGTATTATAACGCTGTCCATTATAAGAAGTTTGTGATGCTGAAAATAAGTGATTTTGATTCTCATCTCCATAATTTCCAGTGAATTCAATTCCTCCACCACCATAGATTCCATCTCCATCACCTTCTTCTTTGGATTTAAAAGAAGAACTACCAAAAATATGAGTGCTAATGAAAGAAGTAGCTTCTTTTTTAGTTACAATATTGATTGCTCCGGTTAAAGCATTTGCTCCATACACTCTTGCTGCTGCACCACGTAATACTTCAATATGGTCTATAGCATCCATAGGTAATGGAATGTTCATCATGATGTGAGCAGTCTGGTCGTCTTGCAGTTTAATTCCATTCAGTAATACAAGCGTTTGCTCAAACGAACCTCCATCGATACTCACGTCTGCTTGTCCACCAAAAGGTCCACGCTGACGAATATCTACTCCACTTACATAAGAAAGCAACTCATTGATAGAGTTTGCCGGCATTTTAGAAATTTCTTTGTGTGTGATAATCTGTACATCACGACTTGCTTCAGTAAACGGTATCTCCATTCTATTTCCTTGGATATATACCTCTTCTAATTGGTTTGGTGTTTGATTCTCTTCCAATTCCTGAGCGTAGGTACTGAAGTACGGTGCCAACAGTACAAGCATAAAGCTTAACTTCTTCATTAATCTGTCAATTTATTGATTTTCGACGGCAAATATTTAAATAATAATAGTAGTTTTGATAGTCCAGTTTAAACATCATGAGTAGTCCAGAAAACATTCCATTTTCTAAATTCATAAAAATAGACCGAAGAAAGTCGGAACCTATTTATCTTCAAATCGTTTACCAATTTATTCAAGCGGTCCAAAGACACTTTTTAGAAGAGGGAGAAAAGATACCTGGAAGCAGACAGCTTAGTCAAGATTTAAAAGTACACCGCAAAACCATTGTTTCTGCGCTTGAAGAATTAAGACAGCAAGGTTGGATCTCTACTAAACCGGCCATTGGCACTTTTGTTCAGCATCCTGAACAAATAAAATCTAATATTACAGAGAGTAATTTTGAGCAAGCAGCGAAGTTCGATTTTCACAAGAGTTTCTTATTGGATTCTCCTCACCATAAAACGGATATTCAAGCACATTTTACCGATGGCACTCCAGATTATCGACTAATACAAACTAAAGAACTTAGTCAGTTTTACTCTTCTGCGTTAAGTCGTAAAAAGGTAATCGATAAAATTGCTACTGCCTCTGTAGAAGGAAATACGTTCTTTAAAGAACAACTCACTAACTATTTAA
>JAJYTI010000167.1 GCA_021793135.1 Bacteroidota bacterium | reverse complement strand
ATTTTGGCTTGATTTTTTTTTCGCTTCTCCTTTTTTTGTGCCCACCCTGAACTACAATTTAAGGTTAGCAAAATGACAAGCAACGTTTTAAAATGTAAATTGATTGATCGTCTAATCATTCTTATGTGTAGGTTAAAATTTGACGAGCAAATATAACAACTTTGCCAGCAAACACGGGCGCTAAGAAGTCCTTAACAAACAGGAATTGAAAGCGAAAAATTAGATAACTGTAAACCAAGCAAATAACTATTTAAGTTAACAAAAATTTATCACTTTTATATGTGTTAAAAAATGAGCTTAACACTTGTGTTTACAAGGGGTACGAACGATTGTAATTTATGATTTAATCAATAAAATAGTTAATAAATCTTGTGTAAATGAGATAAGCGGTGAAAATCCAAATTATTATGTGCCGATATTTGCAAATAAGCTTCTAGAATGGATTAAAAGTTAATGTTTGTTGGAATAGATTTATTACTAGACGATTTGTTTCTTCATTTTATGGATAGGAAATCTTATTTACCCTTTTATACACCAATTTTTATAACTTAAAATCACACCGAAAATTTCGTTAGAATCAGCTTCTAGATTTTCTTAAATGAAAAGGCTTTTACATCTGTGTTATCCTCTTTGCATTATCGTATCTTTGCATCTTTATATATTATTATAAATAATACTTTGAGTACACAGAAAATAGACACAAAAAAGAACATTTATATTCAAGGGGCTCGACTCCATAATCTTAAAAACATTGATGTATGTATTCCTCGTAATAAACTAGTAGTAATTACTGGTTTGTCTGGAAGCGGTAAATCTAGTTTAGCCATCGATACTTTGTATGCCGAAGGTCAAAGAAGATATGTAGAAAGTCTATCCTCATATGCAAGACAATTCCTAGGGCGATTGAATAAACCCGAGGTAGATGCTATATTGGGTATCGCTCCTGCTATTGCAATAGAACAAAAGGTTAATTCTACTAACCCCCGTTCTACTGTAGGAACTTCTACAGAAATATACGACTATCTTCGTTTACTTTATAGCAGAATTGGTCGTACCTTCTCTCCTATCTCGGGCGATGAAGTAAAGAAGAATACGGTTACCGATGTTATTAATTATATTAAAGAAGCATCGGAAGGCGAACGAATGCTATTACTAGCACCTGTTATTCCTGAAGAAGGAAGAAGTATGGACGATAAAGTAAAAGCATTAGTACAACAAGGTTATGCTAGAATTCAGGTAGATGGTGAATCATTTAGAATGCGACAACTCGAAGACAAGAGCTTAGAGAATAAGTCGGTAAACTTGATTGTAGATAGAATTGTAAAACAGGACGATGAAGATTTTTACAATCGACTTGCGGATGCAGTTGAATTGGCTTTCTATGAAGGAAAAGGAACACTATATATAGAGACGGTAGAAAATCAGAAAAAGAAAGAGTTTTCAAATAAGTTTGAAGCTGATGGCATGGATTTTATTGAGCCAAGTGTTCACTTATTTAACTTTAATAACCCATACGGAGCATGTCCTACTTGTGAAGGCTATGGAGATGTAATTGGAATTGATGAAGATTTAGTGGTTCCCAATACGGCTTTATCTATCTATGATAATGCTATTTTTCCATGGCGTGGAGAAAGTATGAGTTGGTATCGCGATCAATTGGTGAATAATGCCTATAAGTTTGACTTTCCTATTCATAAACCTTGGTTTGAATTAACCGAAGAACAAAAACAATTAGTTTGGGATGGAAATAAATACTTTAGTGGTCTAAATAGTTTCTTTGAACAACTTGAATCTAAAGCCTACAAAATTCAAAATCGTGTAATGTTATCACGCTACCGTGGAAAAACAAAGTGTAGCACTTGTGGAGGAAAACGATTACGAAAAGAAGCTTCTTATGTAAAAATAAATGGTAAGTCCATTCAAGAACTAGTTGTTCTACCATTAGAGGAATTAAATCATTTCTTTAAAAATCTAAGTTTAACCGAATATGAACAGAAAGTCGCAGTTCGATTACTTACAGAAATAGAAAATAGATTATCCTTTTTAATTGATGTTGGGCTTTCATATTTAACTTTAAATCGGAAATCCAATACACTTTCTGGTGGTGAATCTCAGCGAATCAATTTGGCTACTTCTCTAGGTAGTAGTTTAGTTGGTTCTATGTATATTCTTGATGAGCCAAGTATTGGTCTTCACCCAAAGGATACGCAACGACTAATAAAAGTTTTAAAGGCGTTACGAGATTTAGGTAATACAGTTATTGTAGTAGAGCATGATAAAGACATCATGAAACAAGCGGATTATATTATTGATATTGGGCCAGAAGCAGGAACCTTTGGTGGTGAAGTAGTAGCAGAAGGAACTTATGAAGATATCTTAAAAGCCGATTCGCTTACTGCAAAATATTTAAATAAAGAAATGCAGATTGCTGTTCCAAAGGAACGTCGCACTTCGGATAGTTATATTGAAATAGTTGGTGCTAGAGAACACAATCTTAAAAATATAGATGTAAAAATTCCTCTTCATTGTTTTACTGCAATTACCGGAGTTTCTGGTAGCGGTAAAAGCACTTTAGTTAGAAATATACTTTACCCTGCTTTACAACGGAACTTAGGAGGTGTAGGTGATAAACCAGGTCAGTTTACAGAATTACGTGGCGCTATAGATAAAATAGAAAGTGTTGAGTTTATTGATCAAAATCCAATAGGTCGTTCTAGTAGATCGAATCCTGTAACCTATATCAAAGCATTTGATGAAATTCGTCATTTATTTGCTAATCAAAAATTGTCAAAAATCCGTCAATATAAAGCAAAACACTTTTCATTTAACGTAGATGGAGGTCGATGCGACACTTGTAAAGGTGAAGGCTCGGTTACAGTAGAAATGCAATTTATGGCAGACGTTCATCTTAAATGTGAAGAATGTAATGGAAAACGATTTAAGAAAGAAGTACTAGAAGTAGAGTTTCAAGGTAAAAATATAGATGATATTCTACAGATGACTGTAGATGATGCTATTGTATTTTTTAATGAACATAAGCAAAATAAAATTGCAGAAAAATTACAACCACTACAAGATGTTGGATTAGGTTATGTGCAACTAGGTCAGAGCTCTTCTACCCTTTCTGGTGGAGAAGCACAGCGTATAAAGCTTGCTTCTTTTTTACTAAAAGGTAAAAGTAAAAATACTACTTTATTTATTTTTGATGAGCCTACTACAGGTTTACACTTTCATGATATTCAAAAATTACTTAACTCCTTTAATGCTTTACTCGAAAATGGTCATACCTTATTAGTAATTGAGCATGATTTGGATTTAATAAAATGTGCAGATTATATAATCGACCTAGGAAAAGATGGTGGCGATAAAGGAGGAAATCTCGTAGCTACGGGAACTCCAGAAGAAGTAGCAAAAAGTAAAACATCTTATACTGGAGCACATTTAAAAGACGAATTATAATTATGAAAAAAAGAGTTTTATTTTATTTACATAAGTTTATTTATCTTTTTCTCATTGTTTTTAGTGTGAGTATAATTTCCTGTGGGCCAGCTAAGCAAGTCGAACATGGTGAAGCCTCATATTATCACAATAAATATCGAGGCAAACCAACGGCAAGTGGAAAAAAATTCCGACAATACAAACGTACTGCAGCACATAAAACTCTTCCTTTTGGAACTAAGGTTAAAGTAACTAATCTACGAAATGGAAAAAAAGTTCGTGTAACGATAAATGACAGAGGCCCTTTTGTAGAAGGTAGAATTATAGATTTAACCCGAAAAGCAGCACGAAAAGTAGATATGCTTAATGATGGAGTTGCTCCGGTTAAATTAGAGTACCGAATCAAGAAATAGTAATATTATTAATAATAACCTATCATATCCAAAGTATTTAGCTTCTGTTTTTAGCACTATAGAAAATAATTTATTAAGTTTGGTAAGTAACTAACAAAAAACAATCAATTTTATGAGTAAAAGAGACGAGCTAATTCAGAAGTACGCTGCAGATTTGAAAGACAAGTGTGGTGTTACTCCAGATATGGATTTATTGACTAAAGTAACAATTGGCTGTGGTCCGTCTATTTATAATGCGGATGCTGCTACTGTAGCTTCTTCTGATCCATCAGAGCTAGCAACAGTTAGAAATAATTTCTTGATTAAAAAATTAGGTCTTCCTGATAATGAAAAGTTAGATGAAGGATTAGATAAAGTTATCGAGCAATATGGTCGATCAAATAGATTTAAATACCGTGCTGTAATATACTATTTATTAACTAAGCACTTTAAGAAAGAATCTGTATACGCATAACCTTCGATGAAATTTAGTTTGTAAAAGCTATCTCGTTATCGTGCGAGATAGCTTTTTTTGTTTTAAAAAACATACAGTAATTATGAATTTACAAGACTACCATCCAGATTTAGAGCCATATTTTAAATTATATTGCATAGAAAGCGTGGCTAATATCGAACACCACTCTCATAGTAAAGTATGGCAGTTTTTAGAAAAACTTGCTCTAGACTATAATATTCATAACATCTATAAAGCATGTGATGATATGGAGAGTCTAGAAAGTAGTTTGGGACAATTGATTTATGAAGATATTGATACTTCTGACTTTCGAATATTATATTTTGTTCTAGAAGGAGAAAACAATGAGATAATTTTAAACGATACAGTGTATCAATTAGAGGAATTAGCAGAG
>JAJYTI010000166.1 GCA_021793135.1 Bacteroidota bacterium | reverse complement strand
TGTTAACTTAAATAGTTGTTTGCTTGGTTTACAGTTATCTAATTTTTCGCTTTCAATTCCTGTTTGTTAAGGACTTCTTAGCACCCGTGTTTGCTGGCAAAGTTGTTATATTTGCTCGTTAAATTTTAACCTACAGATAAGAATGATTAGACGATCAATCAATTTACATTTTAAAACGTTGCTTGTCATTTTGCTAACCTTAAATTGTAGTTCAGGGTGGGCACAAAAAAAGGAGAAGCGAAAAAAAAATCAAGCTAAAATAGAAAAAGAACAAGAGTCCAAAAATGATGACTCTGAAAGCTACGAGGAATTAATAAAGAAAGGTACTTATTCCAAAGGGCTATTTTCTACTATTCAAGTAAAAACAGACTTATACTTTGAGATTCCAGACAGTTTATTCCAACGCGAATTTCTAATTGTAAATAAACTTTCTCAAGTACCGATGGAGGTTAATGAAGCAGGAGCTAATAAGGGAATGAATTATGAAAACAAATTAATTAGCTTTCATAAAGATACCATAGCAAATAAAGTTTGGGTCAAAACGAAAACACCTAGAGTTACTTCACCAGAAAACGATGCAATAACAATTTCCGTAAGGAATAACTTTGCTGAATCTATCTTAGAGGTATTTGATATTGAAGCACAAAACAAGGATTCCTCTGCAGTAGTAATTAAAGTTAATAAAGTTTTTGATGGAAATCAGAAAAGCTTTAATGACGTATTATCTAGTTTAGGACTTCCTACATCAATAAAGAGTGATTTATCATATATAGAATCTGTAAAATCCTTCCCAGAAAACATTGTAGTAAAATCACAATTGACTACTACTGTAAATGAAGGAGATACAGATATGGCTGTAACCTTAGGAGTTACTAGTAATATCGTTCTACTATCCAAAACACCAATGCAACCAAGGTTTGCTGATAATCGTGTTGGTTATTTTACGGAAAAATATTGGCATTTTAATGATCAGCAGCATGCTATGGAAGAAAAGGAGTTCATTACAAAGTGGAATTTAGAGCCAAAAGAAGAAGATATAGAACGTTATTTAAATGGAGAATTAGTAGAGCCTAAAGAACCTATTGTATATTATATTGATCCAGCAACACCACCACAATGGCGCAAACATATTATTGATGGGGTACACGATTGGCAAGTTGCATTTGAGCAAGCAGGTTTTAAAAATGCTATAATTGCTAAAGAACCTACAGAAGAAGATACAGATTTTGATATAGATGATGTACGCTATTCTGTTATTACCTATGTGGCTTCCCCGAAGTCAAATGCAATGGGGCCAGCTGTAATTGACCCTAGAAGTGGACAAATTCTTGAATCCGATATCATTTGGTGGCATAATGTTATGACTTCCTTACATAGTTGGATGCGTATTCAAACTGGACCTATAGATCCAAAAGCTCGTGGAAATAAGTTCGATGACGAACATATGGGAGAAGCCATCCGATTTGTTTCTTCTCATGAAGTAGGTCACACCTTTGGTTTAAAGCATAATATGGGAGCATCGTATGCCTATCCAGTAGATTCATTACGTTCTAAGAAGTTTACCGAAGAAATGGGCGGTACAGCACCATCTATAATGGATTATGCAAGATATAATTACGTAGCACAACCAGAAGATGGGGTAACTGCGATTACACCTAAAATTGGTGTATATGATAAATATGCCATAGAGTGGGGATATAGATGGTATCCTACAAAAGAAATGGAAGAAAAAGCTCTCCGTGAACTAATTGCAAAACATGAAGACGATCCAAAATACTTTTATGGAGAGCAACAACCATACTTAAATATAATAGACCCAAGATCACAATCTGAAGACCTTGGAGACGATGCAGTTCTAGCAAGTGAATATGGAGTTAAGAATCTAAAACGTGTTATAGACAATCTATTGGATTGGACTTATGAAGATGGAGAAAGCTATTACGAAGCTGGTAAACTTTATATTGGAACTATAGGACAATGGCAAATGTATAATAAGCATGTTTTAGCAAATATTGGTGGAGTCTATTTAGACCATGCAGTGTTTGGTAATGGGAAAAATGCATACGATCCAGTGCCATACGATATACAAGTAAAATCTATAGATTATTTAACCAAAAATGTGTTTGAAATACCTAAATGGTTATTCTTCAATGAAATATTAGAAAAAACTTATGCTTTAAAAGATTCACCTGTTGGCCCGTATGAATATACTCCATATACATTAGCAAGAGAGCTTCAATATACTCTTATTTATGAGCTTTTAATGGACGAAAGATTGCTGCGTTTAACAGAGTCAGAGCTTATCCAATCGGAATTAAACGGAGTAAAAACATTTACGGTGTCTGATTTATTTAATAAAACTTTTAATGCGATTTTCTCTAAAACAGTGAGAGGACAAAACCTTTCTATATTAGAGCGAATGACACAAAAGAATTATGTGGATGCACTTATAATTTCTACAAATAAATTGTTTGAAAAAACAAATAAAAAAGGACTTCACGTAGACTTAAATTTAAATCTTCCTTCTTTCTGTAATATACAAGATAGCGAACATCAGTTACGAAACATAAACTATTCTTCAATGAAACGTGTATCTGAGGTTACTAGCTTTAAGAAAGCGGAGTTATTAAAAATTAAAAAAACTGCGGAAGGAGCCAAGAATACAGGGAATGCTGCTACACAAGCACATTACATAGACTTGATTAATAGAATAGACGAAGCATTAAACTTATAGTAATTAACAGATGAAAAAGACACTATTATTATTTGCTTTCTTGTGGCTCACCGTGGGCTATGCACAAGATAAAAGAGTAATCACAGGAACCGTACTCGATGGAGTAGAAAACTTTGGCCTGCCAGGAGCTACAATTATTCTGGAAAGTCAATCTATTTCTAACGAAACTCCACAAAAAGGAATTATAGAAAGCGCTAGTGTAGGTACCGTAACAGATTTTGACGGAAACTTCTCATTAGAAGTCCCTATTAATGCAAAAACTATTTTGGTAAGCTTCATGGGATATGAATCTCAGGTTGTTAAACTTGAAGGAAAATCTCATTATACCATTAAATTAACCACCGATGATGGTGTATTAGAAGAAGTTGTACTTACAGGGTACCAAGCAATTGAGAAAAGAAAATTGACTTCTGCTGTTGGTCAAGTAAATATGAAGGAAATTCAACAAGTAGGGGTTTCTAGCATAGATCAAATGCTTTCTGGACAAATTGCAGGAGTCTCTGTAGCACCACAAACCGGTGCACCTGGAGGTCCGGCAAAAATTAGAATTCGAGGAACCGCTTCTTTAAATGGCCCGCAAGATCCATTATGGGTAATCGATGGTTTACCATTAGAAGGTAATGATGTGCCAGATTTTTCCGATAAGGATAATATAGACCAATTAGAAAACTTTTCTATTGCTGGATTAAATCCTGATGATATAGAGGATATTACTATTTTAAAAGATGCTGCAGCAACCGCAATATATGGAGCAAGAGCTGCAAATGGAGTTATTGCAATAACTACAAAAAAAGGTAAAAAAGGAGATATGCGAATCAATTTTTCCGCAAATACCTTTGTTACACAAAAACCTGATTTCTCCAAGTTAAATCTATTAGACGCTTCTCAAAAAGTAGATTTAGAATTGATGTTAGCAGGACGAACCGATTTAAATTACCGAAGCGATAAAGGAGAAGTCGCACGTATATTAAATTCTAGTGGTGAGCTTGAAGCATTTCAAAATGGAGGATTCGATGCGTTATCATCAGAAACTCAAGATATGATCAATGCACTTAGATCACGAAACACAAATTGGGGTGACTTACTTTATCAAACAGCGATAAACCAACAATATGGATTAAGTATTTCAGGTGGTAATGACAGATCAGATTATTATTTCTCTTTAGGATATTACGATGAGGAAGGGTCGACAATCGGAACAGGTTTTGAACGTTACAACATCACACTAAAGAATAATTATGCATTAACCGATAAATTAAATGTTGGTGTTGCTCTTTTTGGAACACAATCTGACAAAACGAGTTTTGTATCAGATAGAGATGCAAGTATAAACCCAGCTAACTATTCTAGAAATGCTAATCCTTATATGTCCCCATATTTAGAGGATGGAAGTTATAATTATGATAAAGATATAGATGGATTTGATGACAGATACATCCCTTTTAATTTCTTAGAAGAGAGAGAAAATACAAGCTATGATTTACGTAACCGTTCCTTAAAAGCTGTATTTGATATAGATTACTCTATTCTAGAGGATTTAAAAATATCTTCTCAATTAGGATTGCAAATAGATAACTCCGAAATGGAGAAGTTTCTTGGAAAAGACACTTATAATGTAAGAAAGGAACGTGAACGTACTAGACGTTATAAAGATGGAGATTATTATTACTTCTTACCAGATGGTGGAATAATTGAAAATGATAATAACAATTACTTCCAGTATAATTGGAAAACACAGGCTACTTATAATACAATCTTTAATAACTTACATGAATTAGATGTAATGGTAGGTAGTGAGATTAGAAGAACTAAGAATAATATCATTAGAACAAAAGGATTTGGATATGATCCCAAAACCTTAACAACTAAACCAATTTTATTCCCATCAGAGAGTGAAGCAAAAGATAAGAATTACGAAACATTTAAAAAGAGTTCTATAGAGAACGCTTACGCTTCTTTCTTTGCAACAGCATCT
>JAJYTI010000165.1 GCA_021793135.1 Bacteroidota bacterium | reverse complement strand
CTCTCGGAAAAATCACAAAAACTAGTATGTTATTGATATGGATTGTAGCAGTAGGATATGCTAGTTATTTCTTTTACTATGCTGCACAATCTACTAAATATCCTGGACGATCTCTTGAACATACAGAATTATCTATAAACCCAACCGACACACTTTTAATTCAAACTAAAAAACACCCTACACTATCTCATATAAACAATAGATTGGATTATAAGATTGAAAAAGATAAAGATGGTAATTATTACATTTTTGGCACTGATTTTGAGTTTTCTATAAAGCCAACAAATGAAAACGAAGCATATATTGTAATTGAGAAATATGCGAAAAGCAAAAGCTCTGAAGAAGCAGGTGCTCTTGCTGAAAAGATTGAGTATCATTACGAACTAACGGATAATGTACTTTCTCTTAATGATTATTTTATTCAGAATAACACTAAGAAAAATAGTAAAAGTAAAGTAAGAGCCTACATAAATTTACCTCGAAATATGGTGTTTAAAATAGACAAAACTGTTTCTAAAAACACGGCAAGACAGCTTTATACTAAAGAATTGGTTCCGAATGAAATCATGCAAATAAAAGATAATCTGATAATTTGTATAGACTGTAAAACAAACTCAAATAATTCTATAGAAGAAAAATCACAAAATTCAAAGCAAACAAACAATAATTCTGATGCATGGGAAAAACGTGTAGAAGAAGCTTTTGAAGAACTTAATTAAAAACCTTTTTATTATGAAAAACTATATTATTTTATTTCTTTCTCTATTAGCCAGTTCCACTATAACTGCGCAAAGTTTCTTTCAACTTAAAGGAAATGGCAATGTAATAACTAAAGAGCGTGATGTAAATGGGAGCTTTTATTCCATTGAGGCTAGCAATGGTTTAGATGTATACATTACTCCTGGCGATGTCGCTTCTATAAGTGTAGAAGCCGATGAAAACTTGCATGAAGCTATTGTAACCGATATAAAGAATGGAAAATTGGAAATAACTACCAAGAAAAACATTGGAAAAAGTAGAAAAAAGAAAATTCATGTTACTTATGCTGATGAACTACGTAGTTTACATGTATCGGCAGGTGCCGAAATAGAAACACGCCAAACATTAAAAGCTAAAGAACTCGATTTATTAAGTAAAAGTGGTGGAGAATTAGAGCTTGAGGTATTCTCTGAATATATTACTGCTAACGCGTCAAGTGGTGGAGAAATTGAGTTAAAAGGGAAAAGTGTTAATCTAGATGCGGAAGCTTCCAGTGGCGGTGATATCGAAGCAAAACACTTACAAGTACTTCATGCAAATGTAAAAGCTTCTAGTGGAGGCTCTATAGATGTTAATGCTAAAGAAACTTTAAAAGCTAATGCTAGTAGCGGTGGCGAAGTAAAGTATTACGGCGAACCTACTGAAAAAAATATACAAGCTAGTTTTTCAGGTAGAATTAAAAGTAAAAGATAATTTGCAAAATTATGATACAAAAAAGTGCGAACTCAAATATTTGAGTTCGCACTTTTTTTATGAAATAAACTTATTCTCTATTTAATCTTCAATACTCTGTAAATAACGTTCTGCATCTAATGCTGCCATACATCCTGTGCCTGCAGCAGTAACTGCTTGTCTATAAACAGTATCTTGAACATCTCCACTTGCAAATACCCCTGGAATATTCGTGTGAGTTGTTTTTCCTTTGGTTAAAATATAACCATCTGCATCCATATCGATTTGACCTTTAAACACCTCTGTGTTTGGAGTGTGACCAATCGCTATAAATAAACCCGTAATCTCTTCTACAACTGTTTCTTTCGTCTGGTTGTTGATTAATCGAACTCCTTCTACTACTTGTTCTCCTAGTACCTCTTCGATTTCAGTATGATAACGTAAATCGATATTTTTGGTAGAAGTTACTCTATGCTGCATTGCTTTAGAAGCACGCATTTCACCACTTCTTACTAGCATGATTACTTTTTCACAAATATTTGCTAAGTAAGTAGCTTCTTCCGCTGCGGTGTCTCCACCACCAACTAACGCTACGGTTTGGTCTTTATAGAAAAACCCATCACATACTGCACAAGCCGATACTCCACCACCTCGTAAACGTTGCTCACTTGGTAAACCTAAGTATTTTGCAGTAGCTCCTGTAGAAATAATCACTGTTTCTGCTTCTAGTTGTATAGAATCGTCTACGGTTACTTTATGAATCCCACCAACTTCTTTACTAAACTCCACTGCCGTTACCATTCCAAAACGCACATCCGTTCCAAATCGCTCTGCTTGTTTTTGTAAATCTGTCATCATTGCAGGGCCCTCTACTCCTTTTGGATATCCAGGGAAGTTATCCACCTCAGTTGTAGTAGTCAATTGCCCTCCAGGCTCCATTCCAGTATATACAACAGGTTTTAGATCTGCTCTAGCTGCGTAAATCGCCGCGGTATAACCAGCAGGTCCCGAACCGATAATCAGACATTTAATTCTTTCTATTGCTTCTGCCATAATTGTTAATCTTATTTTCGTTTATCAATTTGTAATAGTAGGTATAAAAGCCTAGTCATTACAGATTATTCCATTTTATTATTTAATAGTATGATATACAATTTCTATAATTGAACCTACGACAAAAATAAAGTGTATTTATTTATCAAAAGCTGACAAATGTCGTTTTTTAGTCGCTTTATACCTTTTAATTTAGCACTAAAATACTAAAACCTATGACTGTATTAAAGACTTTCCCAACGGACATCGAAATTGCACAAGATGCAAATATACAACCTATTTCATCAATTGCCAATGCATTAGGTATAGCACCTAGATTCGTAGAACCCTATGGCCATTACAAAGCTAAATTATCTTTAGACTTAATAGACCATAAAGCAGTAGATAATAATCATTTAATTTTAGTAACCTCTATAAACCCTACTCCTGCTGGCGAAGGAAAAACTACAGTAAGTATAGGTTTAACCGATGGTTTAAGACAAATAGGCAAAGAAAGCTTAGCTGTATTGCGCGAACCATCCTTAGGACCTGTATTTGGAATTAAAGGTGGAGCTGCTGGCGGTGGGTTTTCGCAAGTAATTCCTATGGAAGATATTAACCTCCATTTTACTGGTGACTTCCATGCTATTGAAAAAGCTAACAATCTATTATCTGCAGCAATAGATAATAATATTCAAAGCAAAACTAGATCTCTAAATATAGACCCACGCACTATCGTTTGGAAAAGAGCGATGGATATGAACGATAGAAGTTTACGACAAATCATTGTAGGAATTGGAGGAAAAGCTAATGGTTTGCCTAGAGAAGAAGGTTTTAATATTACTCCGGCATCCGAAATTATGGCAATTCTATGCTTAGCCGAAAGCTTTAGCGATCTTAAAGAGCGTTTAGGTGCAATTTATATTGGAGATAATATGGCAGGAGAACCTATTTACGCACGTCAACTTAATGTAGTTGGTGCAATGGCTATCCTATTAAAAGACGCTATTAAACCTAATCTTGTTCAAACTCTAGAAAACACTCCAGTCCTATTGCACGGTGGACCATTTGCAAGTATTGCGCAAGGAACCAACTCCGTAATAGCTACAAAAATGGGGCTATCCTTAGCCGAATATGTAGTAACCGAAGCAGGATTTGGTGCTGATTTAGGTGCAGAAAAGTTTTTCCAAATAAAATGTGCTTCATCTAATCTACGTCCAGCTACTACAGTTCTTGTAGTTACCGTTCGTGCTTTACGTCACCATGGAGGGGCTTTAAAAGAAGAGTATAATATTGCCGATTTAGATAAAGTTAAAAAAGGATTCGAAAATGTTGCCAAACATATTCATAACCTAAAACAGTTTGGCATGACTCCAGTTGTAGCTATAAATAAATTTCCAAATGATAGCTTAGAAGAGATTATCTTTATTAAAGAAGCATGTCGAGCTATGGGAGTGAACGCCATTGAGAGTGATGGCTTCGCAAATGGTGGAAAAGGTTGTAAAGAATTAGCACAGGCTGTTATAGAAGAAATCCAAAATCATACTAGCAATTTTAAACTACTCTATGATAAAGACCTCCCTATTGAAGGTAAAATTTTAGAATTAGCAACAAAAATATATGGAGCTAGAGAAGTGCACTACAGCGCAAAAGCCCTTAAACAAATAGATGAATTAAAGAAAAAGGGATTCGCTAAATTTCCTATATGTATGGTAAAAACCCCTAACTCTTTAAGTGATGACCCCATGGCTATAGGTTATCCCAAAAATTTCAATATAACTGTTAGAGAGTTTGAAGTAGCCGCTGGAGCAAGATTTGTTCTTCCAATCCTTGGAGATACATTACGTATGCCTGGCTTACCCTCAATTCCTGCTGCCGAGCATATGGATATTGATAACAATGGAACGATTACAGGACTAAGCTAACCTAACCCAAAGTAGATTATGTTTCAAACCGTAAACTATACACCCTATAGTTTGCGGTTTTTTATTGTACACCCTGAAATTTAATCCTCTTCTTCTATATTATCAGAAGCATTTTGTATTTTTAATGCTATTTGAGTATAAATATACAAACATGACACAACGGTATTTAAATAAAACTATCAAAATCACCTATAATATTGACCATATAAAAGAAGAAGTCATTCAAGATATCAATGATATAGAACTCCTTTCAGAACCAAATTATACCATTTGGTTACACAGCTATGCCATGGACGACATCATTACTATAAAAACAATTATCAACAATAATACA
>JAJYTI010000164.1 GCA_021793135.1 Bacteroidota bacterium | reverse complement strand
CTAATATTTACTATTATGGAAATCCATCAAAAGTAGAGAAAAACAGTTCTGGATCTAGTTCTATTACACAAAATTAAATATTATGAAACTTACTGGAATAGAAATATCTAACCATGACAAAATATGGTTCCCAAAAAAGAATATCACAAAAGGCCAGGTAGTAGAGTATTACTATTCCATTGCAGATAAGATACTTCCATATTTAAAAGATCGACCACTTTCTTTAGAGCGTTATCCAGATGGTATTGCCAAAGATGGTTTTTATCAAAAAAGAGCTCCAGAGTACTTTCCTTCTTTTGTAAAAACAGTAAAAATAAAAACAGAAGATGATGAAATAGAACAGGTAGTATGCAACACAAGAAAAACTTTAATCTATCTTGTCAATCAGGGAACTTTATGTTTTCATACATGGCAGTCTAGAATTGATAAAATTGATAAACCTGACAAAGTAATTTTTGATTTAGACCCTTCGACGCATTCTTTCAAAAAGGTGAAAGATGTAGCAAGTATTATTGGAGAATATCTCACCAAAAAAAATATAAAATCAAATCTAATGACTACTGGTAAATCTGGTCTTCATGTATGGTATAAAATAAGAAGAACAAAAACATTTAATACCGTTCATGAAGAGGTAAAAGCAATGGCTAAAGAAATCGAGCAAAAACATCCAAAACTTTGCACTACAGAGATGCGTAAAAATAAAAGAAGTGATAAAATCTTTATTGACTACCTACGAAATTCATATGGGCAAACGTCTGTTTGCCCATATGCTTTACGTCCCAATCAGAGTGCAGGTATAGCCATGCCTATTGAGTGGAAAAAATTATCGTCATTAAAATCAAGCACTACATTTACACTTGATAATTGATAAACTTTTTATTTGCTTTTAGGTATTTTTCTAACGGTAAGTATTTGCTCTGCATGCCCAAAAGCTCCTTCTTCATCATGAAGTACTGCACTAGTTAAACCAATTCCATCGGCACCATATTGTTGTTGTACATCCAACCCAAGCCATCGTCCTTTAGGTATTCTATATAAATGAATCTGTAAATCTACATTCGGAAACATATATTCAAAAGCACCATCTTGTCGCTCTACTACCCCATTCATCGTATCAACCATACCCATCAACTTAACAAACGAGCTCGTAGATTGTCCTTCTACCATTTCTAATTCATTTGTCAGCCATATCTCTCCTTTTCCCGCACGTCGTTCTCCATGACGAATATACTCAGAGATAGAACGTATATAGCCTCCACCCCATACAGACATCCCTTTCCACTTTGGTAAGTTCTCAAAAGATGGCATAGTTCTATCTTCTATCCCTTCCACCTCAGCAGTATTGGAGGTAATTAATCGCCATGCTCTAGCTACAATACATATTCTATCCTTGGATTCAAATACAGACTCTATTAATTCGATAGTACGGCCTGGACGAATACACTTTGTAGTAATAGTAAATTCGTCTAAATAAATCATTCCGAAAATATCTAAACTAATACGTCCATAACGCATATTTTCTCTTGGCAGAAACTGTTCTAACTCTGCACAAATAACACCCGTTGCTGGTGCCATATGTTGTTCTTTATCGTTCCAAGCACCTTGCGTATTAATGGTAGGCATATAATGGGCTACTTGCGTCCCATCTACTTTTACTTCTCGACTAAGCAGTTTGTAATAGCTACTCATAAATTAGATTTTAATTACAAAGGTATGGATTTATACGAAACTGATTTACCTACAATTTGTAGGATATAATAAATAAAACTGTGCGAGGTTGTATGTATATCCACTGGTCGTAAACCATGAATTGGCTCATACTATGCGTATGTTTATATTTTAAATCAAATAGGTTCTCTGCGCGAAGTTCAAATCCCCACAAACTATTCTTTTTGTTATAATATAACGAAGCATTGGCATATTCATAACTATCGGATTGTCCTATCGTTTTTTGATTATTGTAGGTATATTGATAATCTGCTTTAAACACGAAATCTTTCAAGAATCTATATTCCAACTCTATATTCGGAGCGATACTCATATAATTATTCTTATAGGTATCGGACGAAGAGTTGACGAATCGTTGTGTCCAACCTACTCTTATATATGGTGCATCTTTTCGTTTATAGGTTACTTGTAGACGATATGATAAACTTTTATTGGTATAATCAATTTGTTCTTGATTGATTATACGCGAATAATCAGACAAACTAGTGTTTAAAGAACTACCTAAAGTAAAGTCGGACAATCGCAAACTATAATTTCCCATAAAACTATAGTTGTTTTCAGGTAAATCGGAATAGATACTTGTACTGATTTGATCGATACCTTCTAAAATGGTAGTTTGTCTAACGGATTTTTCTCTTCGATTATAAGTAAAACCGAAATTATAGAAATTCTGACTCATAATATTCGAGCTTCGATAAAATGCTGTAAGATTGTGATAAAGCTCATTCTCCACATCCGAATTTCCTTGATATAGTTGATTGAAACTTTCTAGTCGAAAACGATTGGCATATTCCTTAGCATCTTGAAAAGTAGAACGCATAGCATAATCCACCACAATTTTATTCACTCGACTTAATTCGATTTCTGCATGAAACTCTGGTAAAAAAACGCCTTTATTCTTATTTACAATTTCCTCATCGAACTGGTTTGCTCTCCAAAAATACTGTTGATAGGTTACACCAGGTCTAAAAATACTATTACCAAGCATGAATTTATACTGGATACCCACATATGGATTTAGCAATTGATAATCTATATCATTATTAAATCCTGCATTTTGAAAGCTGTGCTCTGAACCATCTTCTAAGATTTGAGAATCCATGGTGCTATACGTTTGATTATAGAAATGTATTCCTGCAAATGGATATAAATGATTGGTGTTATTAATCACAAAAAAGTGTTTGTACTCTGCATTTGCAGTATGGGTAGAGGATTGATAATTCTGTAAGAAATTAAACATCTCTCCTTCGTCTATAGATGGAATTACATCGGAAAACAAAGGCTTATCGAAAACCCAGTCGGTTAGACTTGTATTTTTATTATAACTATGACTTGCATTAATCTCTGAAGTGCTTTCATATCTTGGTTGACTACTCCATCTCAAATTCTGTTCTAACTCAAAAGCCTCAGGCTTATTCTTAGTGGTAATCACATTTTCATTTTGTGCTACTTGAGAGTGTATGTTACGATAATTATCTAAATCATTATAATTCGCTACTATGCTATAAGCTACATCGGTACTTAGATTCGGCTCATAGCGTAATTTCACACTATTAACATTGGTAAAGCCTTTATTTTCTACCTCTGTTTCTCGTTTTTCAAACAGATTATCTTGGGTTAAATACTGGGTTTCATTCTCAGTTAGAGCATTGCTTTTCTGCTGATTGGCAATAGCATAGGCTTCTAGATTTAGCGATTTACTAATTTTATGTGTAAAGTTTGCTGCTCCAAAAACTGTTTTCTTTTGTAAAATATCTGGATTAGAAGAAAACTGATATAAATACGAATTACTTGTATTTATTGGACTATCAGAATAATTAGAATAACCCCCACTAAAACGTCGTACATCACTACCACTAAGTGGACTTTGATTAATATTATTAAAACTACCTATAAAGTTCACCGTAGTTGCTGCACTATAATAAAATATACTGGGTTGTATGTAATACCGATCTTCTATACCGGCACCAGCTTGCACTTCACCAAACATAAATTCTTTCTTTCCTTCTTTTAGTTTGATGTTCATTGCCATACGCTCACTCTGCTGCAAGCCTTTCATAAAGCTTACTTCGTGGTAATCATCAATCACCTCCACCTCTTCTACCACATCGGCTGGAATATGGTTAACTCCTAACTTAGTATCTCCACCAAAAAACGATTTCCCATCCACTAATAAATCGGTTACTTGTTTTCCGTTTACCGTAACATTTCCTTCTCTATCCACTTCCACGCCTGGAAGTTTCTCTAGCATTTCACGTAATTTCCTTTCATTACCTGTAACAAAAGTATCTGGACGATAAGTTATGGTATCTTTTTCTACAATCATCGCCATTTTTGCACGTACCACAACTTCCTCAAGTTGTTCTCTACTGGCTTTCATTCGAATATCTTTTTGTAGATTTTTAGATAACTGAATCGTATCATTAATAGTTGCATAACCAATAGATGTAATGGATAAAGCATACGGAATATCTTTGTTAAGTGTTAGCTTATACTTACCATTATAATCACTAATTGCAAAAGCTATTTTCTGTCCGCTTTCCAAAGGTTTTGCAATCATGTTGGCCCCTAATACAGGTTCATTAAGACTATCTTTTATAGTTCCTTCCATATGGATGCTTTGTGCAAATATGTTTGGAATCCATAACATAATAGTTAAACAGAAAATGATTGTTTTATAACGAATTGAAGAAACCATATAAGGTTTTTAGAATTTAAATTTTATTAATCAAGTCCTCGAATCCTTCTAGACATTAATTCTGTCTCATTGTGATATTCTTCAAGTGTAACCTCTTTACCTTTTGAAAGACTTTTAATATCCAATATGTTGTCATTATGTAAGTATTTATCCGATTTAAGAATAGCTTTCTTTGCCGAAAAATCAATTCTAACTCTACGTAAGGCAAAGCTTTATAAGCACTTTTAAATATTGGTAAAAGTGCTTTTTTAACTTCTTCAGAAATATCTGTATTTAATTTCTCAAATCTATCCTCAAGACT
>JAJYTI010000163.1 GCA_021793135.1 Bacteroidota bacterium | reverse complement strand
CAATTAAGAAATTATCTGGAATATAACTAACTCCATATATAATTCCTGCTTCATTCGACTTATCTAAATCGCTAACTTGTGCCCATGTTAAACCATCTTTTTCAATAGCATCTATCCATCTTGCTTTATCCGTATCCAAAGAAACAGCATAAATCTCAAATCCTTTTTCATGATACGCTTGATACTTTCTTACTAAGTTCGGATTTTCTTGACGACAAGGTGCACACCATGAAGCCCAAAACTCTAATAAAATTGCTTTGCCTTTCACATCCGAAAGACGTTTGAACTCACCGTTTACATCTTCCATTTCAAAATCTACATAAGCATCGCCTATCTGTGGATTTTTATTTAATTCTATATATCGAGAAATCGCTTTCCCATTTTCAGAATTTTTATATTCCGAAGAAAAAGGTTCAAACAACTCGATAACTAATTCTTTACCCCAAGCATTTGAATAAACCGATAACACGTCAAGACTTACGATGGAGTTCGGAAACTCTCTAACAAATTGCTGATTGATTTCTGCCTCCTTCTCTTCAAAAACTATATATTCTGAATTTAATTCCGCAAGCTGTTCTTCGGACATATTCTCCGAATATTTTTCATCCAATGCATCCATCTGTTTATTTACCTCTGCAAGACGTTCTATTAAAATGTTTTCTTCTTCTTGTGCTGGAGAACCGCTAACTTTTGCTTTGTGTAACTCTCCATTTTCAGCATCGAAAGTTATTTTACCATTTTCTAACCAGAAGGTGGTAATTTCATTCGTTTCTACTACCATTAAATAGACTTTCGTAGGGGCATCTATATCTCCTTTAAATTGGAAGCTTTCACCAACCGCAATAGTCGAGTCGATTTTCTCTCCATTTGCATACAAATAAAGCTTGCTGTTATCTTCCAAATTCTTAATCGTTCCGAAGACTTCATAGCCTTTAAACTTTTCTTGACAAGCCATAAAGACCAGGGATATCAAGAGTAAAAAATAGAATTTTTTCATTTTAACCATTTTCTTTTACTATAAAACGAACTTACATTCCTCGTTCTCTACGAATTTGTTCGTAAGCTTCTTGTACTTTTCGGAATTTGGCCTCAGCTCCTTTTTGATACGCTTCATCCATATGTTGTAACTTATCAGGGTGGTATTTTTTAGCCATATTTCGATAAGCAGCTTTCACTTCATTATCGGTGGCATTTTTATCAATTTCTAATATAGTATAAGCACTAGTACTATCGGTGGTTTTGAAGAACATAGCTTTAATGCTTTCAAAATCTGCAGAACGGATACTTAAAAATTGTGCAATAGATCTAACCTTATCGACTTCTTGAGGTGACACATATCCATCGGCGTCGGCTACATTAAAAAGAAAGTGAATAATTTGCAATCGGGTTTCGTATCGTGTGCGAGGTCTTAAATAATTACAGATATTTTGAGCATTCACCTCTCGCTTCTTTATCACTTCATTAAAAGTCCTAAAGGTTGCATTTGCACGTTCTTTTCCATACGCTTGTACAAAGTACATTCGCACATAGTCCAATTCTTTTTGGCTTACTTTACCATCGGCTTTAATGACTAACGAAGCTAAAGATAATAAGTTCAGTTCTAAATCTGCAGGCGAAACTTGTCTGGATTGTGATTGAAAAGGATTTTGAGAATTAAAGCCTCCTGATTTTTGAACTACTACATTTACATTCTCTAGATAATATCCTATCAAATAACCCACCATCGCTCCAGGAAAACGGTATAAGAAAAACCCTAATAAAGCAAGAATCCAGCGAAGCATATTTGTTTTTGATTTTGTAAGCTGCAAAGATACAAATTAGCTTAGGCTAACAAGAGCTGACTAAATAATTCTTCAATAAATTACCTCATCAAGCCTAATCACAGAGAAAAACATTTAATCAAAGGATTAAAACTCTTCTTGATAATAAGATTATTTCATGCAAAACGAGCTTTTGGTTGTAAAAAAATTACAATCTCCCAAAGTTATTTTTCGTACCTTTGCTAGTATATAAACTATTTAAAAGTATTAATTATGTATCCAGCAGAATTGGTAAAACCAATGCGTGAAGATCTAACTTCCGCAGGTTTTTCAGAATTACATACAGCCGAAGAAGTAAATAACACTATAAATCAAGACGGAACAACTTTATTAGTAGTTAACTCCGTATGTGGTTGTGCGGCAGCAAATGCACGTCCAGCTGCTAAAATGTCTTTAGAAAATGCTAATAAACCAGATCGCGCTACTACTGTTTTTGCAGGGGTAGACCGTGAAGCTGTAGATGCAGCGAGAGAAATGATGATTCCTTTCCCTCCTAGCTCTCCATGTATTGCATTATTTAAAGATGGACAGTTAGTACACATGCTAGAGCGTCACCACATTGAAGGTCGTTCGGCAGATGCAATCGCAGCGAATTTAAAAGACGCTTACGATCAGCATTGCAGCTAATTAAAATATATTGACATGAAGAAATTAGCCCAAATAGCGAGTTACCCTTTATCAGTAATTTTCTACTTGTTATTTGGGTTAAATCTTGTCATTTTTGATGTTATTCAACGTGTTTGCCTAAACGTATTTGGCTACCAAGCGCATAAAAAAAGTGTAGATATCTTCAATGGTATTTCGCTAATCTTGATGCGTGTATTTTTATTCACAAAATTCACTATCAACGATAATGCAAACGCTCCTATAAACACACCTATTCTATTTGTATCCAATCACCAAAGTATGTGGGAGATTGTTGCCATAGTATGGTACTTGAGACGTTATCATCCTAAATTTATTTCTAAAAAAGAACTCGGTAAAGGAATACCAACTATTTCGTACAATCTAAAGCGAGGAGGCTCCGCATTAATCGATCGGAAAGATAGAGAACAGGCTGTTTTGCAATTAGAAAACTTTGCAAAATACTTGAATAAAACAAAACGATCGGGTGTGTTATTTGCAGAAGGAACTCGAAGTCGCGATAATACAATGAAACCTTTTAAACCAGCGGGTCTCATTACATTAATTGAGAATCTAAATGACGACGCTTATATCGTTCCGATAAGCATTTCAAATTCATGGAAACTACAGAGTAAAGGTAATTTTCCTATTCCACTAGGTGTTTCTTTTAAACTAACAACTCATCCAGCTATTAAAAAAGCCGACCAACCTATCGAGCAGCTTATTCAAGAATTAGAAAATATTGTTCGTGATGGAATTTCCTAAAAGTCTTAGCGAAAGCGAAAAAAAGAAACTACAACGCACTATTCATTTTGTAAAAGAGAGTTTACAACAAGCCGAGTCTGGCCACGATTGGTGGCATATTTTACGCGTATGGAATAATGCTATGCATATTGCAGAAAAGAAAAATTGCAATAAATTTCTAGTAGGATTAGGTGTTCTTCTTCATGATATTGCCGATCCTAAATTCCACAACGGCAATACAGAAATAGGTCCAAAAACAACAGAATCTTTTCTTCGTAAGTTGGATATTTCGGAAGATGTTATAGAAAAAACCGTAGCCATTGTACAGTTTAGTTCCTTTTCTGCAGAACAGAAAGGTATGAAACAACCTCGTTTTATTGAATTCCAAATTGTACAAGATGCCGATAGACTCGATGCTATTGGTGCAATTGGTATTGCTCGGACATTTAATTATGGTGGATATAAAAACAACCCATTATATTTACCAGAAACTCCAGACAATCAAGAGAACAATAGTACTATCCAACATTTTTACGATAAGCTATTCCTGCTTAAAGACTTGATGAATACTCCTGAAGCAAAAACTATAGCAGAAGAACGTCATAGGTATATGGAAGATTTTGTGAAACAATTTTATGAGGAATGGAATGGGAATAAATAAAAAACGGAAATACTTAAAGCACTTCCGTTTTTAATGGTAATGAAATATTTTTTTATTTCCCTGGGAAATCTGCTTTTCTTTTTTCTAAAAATGCAGAAGTTCCTTCTTTAAAATCTTCGGTACCAAAACTAGTTCCAAACTCTTCTACCTCTACTTGATAGCCATTTACACCGGTTTCAAATCCAGCATTAATAGCACGAATTGCAGCACCGATAGCTACCATTGAATTCTTAGAGATTTTTTTTGCTATTTCCTTAGCTTTCCCTAATAACTCTTCTGAACTAGTAACATGGTTTACCAATCCATACTGCAATGCTTTGTTCGCATCTATCATTCCAGCCGTCATAATCATTTCCATTGCAATACCTTTTCCTACTAATTGTGGTAAACGCTGCGTTCCTCCATAACCAGGAATTACTCCTAATGAAACTTCTGGTAATCCCATACGTGCATTATCACTAGCTAAACGGAAGTGAGCTGCCATAGCCAACTCCAAACCTCCTCCTAATGCAAATCCGTTGATAGCAGCTATTACAGGAGTATCTAAATTTGCAACAGTATCAAACAGTATTTTTTGTCCATGTGCTGCCAAATGCTTTCCTTCTTTTGGAGAGAAATCTGCAAACTCGCTAATATCTGCTCCAGCAACAAAAGCTTTGTCTCCAGATCCTGTAACGATGATTACTTTCACTTCGTTATTTTTATCTGCAGCTACAAATGCTTTATTAAGCTCTTCGATTGTTTCCTTATTTAAGGCGTTTAACTTAGATGGCCTATTAATAGTTAGAACTAAAATACCATCTTCTAACTCCTGTAAAATATTCTTGTAATTCATATTATAAATTAATAAAATGCTTATCGTAATGTAATAATGTATAAAAATACAAAATCCTAACTTG
>JAJYTI010000005.1 GCA_021793135.1 Bacteroidota bacterium | reverse complement strand
TTCCGATCTCTGCTACAAAAAGAGGGTAAGAACCAAAACCGCTATTGGTAAATGCTACGGCAAAACTTCCAGCAACAAAGGCTAGAAGCATAGTGCTTAAAGCAATATTTTCGGTTTGTTCAAAGGCAAAGATGCAGCTGTAAAAAGCAGCTACATATAAAATCCAGATAAGGCAACTGTGGAATAAAAAGGACCATTTATTTTCCATTTTAGAAATACTCCATATCCCTTCTTTTAATCCGTTCAGGAAGTTTTTTATTTTGCCGATTATTTTTCCCTTTGTATTGCGAAGAATTAACCATAAAATGAGAATTCCTGCTCCTCCGATTATTGCAAGAGTACTTAATTTTTTAATTGGGATAATCTGTAAGAAATAATCGAATAATACTTCTGCTTTAATAAAAGTAGCGGCAAGAGTAAAACCTAATAAAAAGATTAAATCTACAATGCGTTCAGTGATAATGGTTCCAAATCCTTTTTGAAATGGAATACCTTCATATTTGTCTAAAAGAACTGCTCGCGATACCTCTCCACCTCTAGGAATGGCTAGGTTTAGTAAGTAGGCGCAATTAAGTGCGAGAAAACTATTGGTAAAAGTAGGTCTGTATCCTAAAGGTTTAGCCAAAAACGTCCAACGATACGCACGCACTACAGTACTTAATGTTCCGAATAACACAGAAAGTAATACATAGCCATATTTGGCTTCTATAAAATGTATGCGGATTTCGTCTAGTTGCTCTTGGCTAAATCTAGAATAAGAATATATCACCAGTAAAATTCCAATGGCGATAGGTAAAAATATTTTTAAGGTTTTGCTCCAGAGTTTAGGCACTTTTACTTGAGTAAATTAGTTTCTTCGTCTGGGAAGAGTAGGGCGGGTTTAAAAGTTTTAGCTTTTTCTATATCCATTATTGCATAAGTAATAAGAATAAGAATATCGCCTTTTGCAACTTTTCTTGCTGCAGCACCGTTTAGTGTGATTTCGCCCGAGCCTCTAGGTCCGGGGATAGCATATGTCTCCAGTCGCTCTCCATTATTATTATTGACGATTTGTACTTTTTCGCCTTGAATAATATTAGCAGCATCCATTAAATCCTCATCAATAGTAATACTTCCTATATAATTGAGGTCGGCACCGGTAACCTTCACACGGTGAATTTTAGATTTTACTACGTGTATTTGCATAGCGCAAAGGTATTAATTTAATTGCATATTGTCTATAAGTCGCACATCTCCAGCGTAAACGGCTATGAATGCTCTATAGTTTTGTTGCTTGTCATATTCTTTTATAGGATGTAAAGTTGCTTCATCCGTAATTTCGAAATAATCCAATCGAAATAATGTATGCGATGCAAAGCTCTCTTCTACATACTGTTTTAGTTCAGCAATATTCGTTCCAGAAAACCTTTTCTTCACTTCATTTAGAACACGATAAATTATGCTTGCTTGGTTTCTTTCTTCTTCACTAAGCAGTTGGTTTCTAGAACTTCTAGCTAAACCAGATTCTGTTCGTACAATGGGGCATCCTACAATCTCTACTTGCATTTTTTTCAAGCTTACAAGTTTACGAATGATTTGTAGTTGTTGAAAATCTTTTTCACCGAAATATGCACGATCGGGTTTTACCAATTCAAAAAGCTTAGATACAATAGTGCCTACACCATCAAAATGACCTGGTCTAAAAGCACCTTCCATCTGCTGGTCCAATCCTTCGAAATTAAATTTCTCAGTAGATAACTTTTCGTCGTACATTTCTGAAACAGTAGGCGCAAAAACCACTACATTTTCACCAATATTCGATTTAATTAAAGCTACATCGGCGTCTAACGTTCGAGGGTATGCTTCCAAATCGTTAGGGTTATTAAATTGGGTAGGGTTAACAAATATACTAACCACTGTACAAGGATTTTCTAAAGCAGCTTGTTTTATAAGCGCTAAATGGCCTTGATGCAGAGCTCCCATCGTGGGAACAAAGCCTATTGTGCCGTTTGCACGCATGGGTGCGATGGCTTTTTGTAACGATACTTTGTCGTTAAATACCTTCATGAAAAATAATTTGTGACGTGCAAAACTAATATATCTAAGGGAATCTACATAAAATTTCGTATTTTTGCATCGTTTTAATACAGATACACTGTACAATTATTGTACAATAAAATTGAAATTATGAAAGATAAGAGAGTCTTGTATGTTTCTTCCGAGGTAATGCCTTACTTGCCTGAAACGGAGGTTTCTTCCACATCATTTTTTGCTCCTAAAGCAGTAAAAGACAATAAGGGTGAGATACGTATTTTTATGCCAAGATACGGTAAAATTAATGAACGAAGACACCAACTGCACGAAGTAATCCGACTTTCAGGAATGAATTTGGTAGTAGATGACATGGATATGCCATTAATCATAAAAGTAGCCTCTATTCCAAAAGAACGCATGCAAGTTTACTTTATCGATAACGAAGATTATTTTAAGCGTAAAGCAACGTTTATAGATAAAGAAGGTAAGCTGTTTGATGATAATGACGAAAGAGCAATATTCTTTGCTAAGGGAGTAATCGAAACAATTAAAAAATTAAACTGGGCACCAGATATTATTCACGTACATGGTTGGTTAGCATCTCTATTACCTTTATATGTAAAAGAATACTATAAAAACGAACCATTATTCGAAAATAGTAAGATTGTTACTTCTGTATACAATACAGGATTCGAAGGAACGTTAAATACAGAGATGATCAAGAAACTTCGCTTTGATGAAATCAATGAAGATAAAATTAAAGCTTTCGAAACTCCTGATTATCAAAACATGATGAAAGTAGCAGTTCAAAATTCTGATGGGGTAGTACTTGGATCTGAGGAAATCTCAGAAGATTTAAAAGAATACATTGAGAAATTAGAAGTACCAGTGTTAAAGTATGTTAATCCTGAGGAGCTTTCGGCTGCCTATATAGATTTTTACGAAGGAAAAATTCTGTAAGTAAGTATAATACAACCTAGAATAAAATTATGACGCAACGTAAAAAGCGCCTTAAAAATTGGACGATAACACTTCTGGCTATAGCTGCATTAGGCTTCACAACTTCTTGTGAGGAAGATTACGGATTAACTGGAACAGAGATTGTAGGAGAGGATAGTTTGATATCCGAACCAGATGCTTCTTCCACTGTAGTGGCTTATAGTCAGCAGCTAAAGGGTATTCGAACTAATACTAGTGAGTCGGACAAAACAGGAATGTTGGGTATCTATAACGACCCAGTGTTTGGTAAAACAACAATCAACCTGCTTTCGCAATTACATTTAAGACGAGTAAACCCTGGTTTTGGAGATAATGCTCGAGTAGATAGTGTAAAGTTGCATTTGCCGTATTATGTTACGTCAAAAATAGATACAGATACTACATATACTATAGATTCGCTTTATGCTAATAATCCGATGAAAATAGAAGTGTATGAGTCTAACTATTTCTTAAGAGAAATGGATCCTACTTCTAACTTCGAAGAGTCACAAGCATATTATAGCGATCAAGGAAGTGTATTTGAAAGCCATCTAGGAGAAAAATTAGGTGAACTGGAGAATTACGTTCCCAAAGCTATTCCTATTATTCACGTAACTGGCTCGGATGAGACAGAAGATAAAGAAGTGGAGAAATGGGAGCCAGGAATTTATATGGATCTATCGAAAGATTTTTTTGAAGAAAAAATTATCGATAAGCAAGGGGAGCCAGAGTTGGTTTCTAATGAGAGTTTCGTAGATTATTTCCGTGGTGTTTATTTTAAGGTGAGTTCAAATAACGATTTTGGATCTATGCCATTAATTAAAATGGAAAATGCTAAGATTCGAGTTTATTATTCTTCAGATCCTGAAAACGATGATGATGACGATGTAGAGCGCCCATCGGGAACTTTAGATCTTGAATTGTCAGGAGGTACTAAAGTTATCACGGCAACCAAAGAGCATAGCAGTTATGTACAACAGCAACTTGCAGCACAAGACAGTGTAAATGGATCCTCTCGATTATTGATTCAAGGAGGTGAAAGTATATTAGGTATAGTAAAGCTTTTTGGAGAAGATTCTAATGATAGCGGTGTTGCTGATGAGTTAGAACAATTGCGAATTGACAAGCCAATTGTTAACGAAGCTAATTTAGTTTTATATGTAGATCAAGATGCTATGGGAGATGCAGAAGTAGAGCCAGAACGTATTATTATCTTTAATGCCGAAAACGGTAAGGTTCTAACAGATTATGCTATAGACCAAACAGCATCGGCAAATACAATGTCTAGTAAAATTGTTCATTTAGGTAGATTACAGCGAGATGATGATGGAAAAGGAGTATCGTATAAAATACGAATTACGAATTTTGTTAGTGATTTAATTAATGAAGATAAAGACAATATTCCATTAGGAATTGCAGTAATTCCAAATGTAGAAAAAGCGGAGCAAGTTAATGTAAAGGAAGATGAGGAAAATGCTCCAGTGAAAGGAATCCCTTCTGGAACTTTCTATTCTCCAAGAGGTACTGTAATACATGGTCCAAATTCTGAAGATGTAGACAAACGATTAAAATTAGAACTATATCTTACCAATGTAGAGTAAGAAAAATCTAATTCTAGAATATTGGAAAATGCGATAGTGTAATGAGAAGTTATACTATCGCATTTTTTCATATACAGCCTTTATCTTAATAACTAATCTTCATTTTTAAAAGCTAAATATAGTTCTGGAAATATAAAATAGTTACGACATTGATGCTCATTATTGCAATATTCATTAGAAAATAAAACGAATCCTTCTTAATCTGAAAAATTTCTAAAATGCGTTGTGTTGTTTCGTTATAATGAGTTATCTTTGCACCGATAAAAAGTAGGGTGCATTATTACCCTTGAAAGTACATAAACATAAATTCTTAATAATGTCACAAGTTACAGGAAAAGTAGCACAGATTATCGGTCCAGTAGTAGATGTTGAGTTTGCTAGTGGTTCGGAGCTTCCTAAGATTTACGATTCATTGGAGGTTGAGCTTGGCGGAGCTACATTGGTGCTAGAGGTTCAATCGCATATTGGAGAAAATACGGTTCGTACCATATCAATGGACTCGACAGACGGTTTAAGCCGTGGTGTAGAGGTTGTTGCTACTGGTGCACCTATACAAATGCCTATGGGTGAAGCTGTGTATGGTCGTTTGTTTAACGTTATTGGTGATGCTATCGATGGGATGGAAAACTTACCAAAACACGGAAAAGACGGAATGCCAATTCACCGCGAAGCGCCAAAATTCGAAGATCTATCTACTTCTACCGAGGTACTATTTACAGGTATTAAAGTAATCGACCTTATTGAACCATATGCAAAAGGTGGTAAGATTGGTCTATTCGGAGGTGCAGGAGTAGGGAAGACAGTACTTATTCAAGAATTGATTAACAACATTGCAAAAGGACACGGTGGATTATCGGTTTTTGCAGGTGTTGGTGAGCGTACTCGTGAAGGAAATGACTTACTTCGTGAAATGTTGGAGTCAGGAATTATCCAATACGGAGACAAGTTTATGAAGTCTATGGAAGAAGGTGAGTGGGATTTATCACTTATCGATAAAAATGCACTTAAAGATTCTAAGGCAACTTTCGTATTCGGACAGATGAACGAACCTCCAGGAGCAAGAGCACGTGTTGCACTTTCTGGTCTTACCATTGCAGAGCACTTCCGTGACGGTGATGGAGAAGGACAAGGACGTGATGTACTTTTCTTCGTTGACAATATTTTCCGATTTACACAAGCAGGTTCAGAGGTATCTGCACTTCTAGGTCGTATGCCATCAGCGGTAGGATATCAACCTACACTAGCTACAGAGATGGGGGCTATGCAAGAGCGAATTACTTCTACTAAGCGTGGATCTATTACATCTGTACAAGCAGTTTACGTTCCTGCGGATGACTTG
Organism: Bacteroidota bacterium; assembly: GCA_021793135.1. GTDB lineage: Bacteria > Bacteroidota > Bacteroidia > Flavobacteriales > Flavobacteriaceae > JAJYTI01. The sequence continues at coordinate 20,055 of JAJYTI010000005.1, read as the reverse complement.
ACAGACCCGGCACCAGCAACTACGTTCGCGCACTTAGATGCAACAACAGTACTTTCAAGAAAGATTGCTGAGCAAGGTATTTATCCAGCGGTAGATCCATTAGATTCTACATCTAGAATTCTTACTCCAGAAATTTTAGGTAAAGAACACTATGACTGTGCTCAAAGAGTAAAAGAGTTATTACAACACTATAAAGAGCTACAAGATATTATTGCAATTCTAGGTATGGAAGAATTGAGCGAGGAAGATAAACTTGCAGTAGCTAGAGCGAGAAAGGTGTCGAGATTCTTATCTCAGCCATTCCACGTAGCAGAGCAGTTTACTGGTATTCCTGGTGTTCTTGTAGATATTAAAGATACTATTAAAGGATTTAATATGATTATGGATGGAGAGTTAGATCACCTTCCAGAATCAGCATTCAACCTAAAAGGGACTATCGAAGAAGCAATCGAAGCAGGTGAGAAAATGCTTGCTGAATCTTAATCTCTGATTTAATTATACAATAATACTTTAGTCACATGTTTTTAGAAATAGTTACACCAGAAGCTTCTATCGTTACTGCAGAAATTAATTCAGTAACAGTGCCAGGTGTTGATGGAAGATTCCAAGTGCTGAAAAATCACGCATCGATTATTTCACTTCTAGTGCAAGGTACAGTAACCTTCTCTGGCGCACCAAATATTACTCAAGGCTTTGAAGATAGATTTGTCAAAGATGAGAAAAGTGGTAAATGGGAACTTGAAATCAATGGTGGTACCATAGAGGTTAATAATGATAAAATAATTATTCTAGCAGACTAAAGCTATACATATTATTAAATAAAAGCCTTTCTTTCTATACTGGAAGAAAGGCTTTTTTATTGCGTTTATTTTGACTTACTTCATCATAATTGTTCAATTTATTTATTGGTAAAAACAGGATTAAAAATCTAGAATTATTCTAACGTGTATTTAGTAATAAAGATTTTTGTATCTTTATGTTTATTATAAACAGGGTGTTATGCGAAGCGTTAATCGTGATAATGCCCTTTTCGTTTACTAAGCAATAAAGCAATATGGAATACGAAGTAAAAAAAGTCTCAGTAGAAGAAATCTTGCCCATACGGAGCGCAGAGCTTCGTGAAGGTCTCGATCCAGAGCAATGTCGTTTTGAGGACGACGATGACGAAGAAGCGGTCCATTTAGGACTGTTTAATGAAGGTAAAATAATAGGTTGTGTAAGTGTTTTTCATGCTTCTAATGAAAACTTCACCGATACAAACCAGCATCGTTATCGCGGTATGGCGGTATCTAAAGATTATCAAGGCATGGCTTTAGGCAATTTAATTTTGAATAAAGCCGACCGTATTGTACTAGATAGAGGAGGTGATTTTATATGGATGACAGCCAGAGAACGAGCAGTTAACTTTTATCGTAGAAATGGGTATAATGTTGTTGGTACCGCATTTGATGTACCTGGCATAGGATTACATTTCTTAATGTACAAACGATTATAATAGGAAGAGTATTAAGCTCTTTAAGTAAACTTAAATAGGGTTTTTTAATAGTAAAGTTACTATTAAAAAACCCTATTTTTTATTGTAATAATCGTTCCATTTTTCAAATATCAAATGAGACTCCCATCCTCTATATTGTAGATAGCTTATAAATTTTCGTTTCTTAGCATTCAAGTCGTTTTCTTTTTCCAATTGTTTTAAGCGTTTTTCTGCTATGTTATGAAAGCTATTGAAGTAGTCGGTGTCTTTTATTTCTTTTAGGCCTTCTTTAATGTTGTAAGTGCTTATTTGTCGTTGTTTTAATTCGTTAGTAATCCTAATTCTACCCCAATGTTTTACTCTGAATTTCCCTCTAGCAAAGCTTTTTGCAAATCTTGTTTCGTTCAAAAAGTTTTCATCAATTAGTTTCCCTATTATATAGTCACATGCTTGAGGAATCATTCGCATTTGTTTTAGCTTTTGTTGTACTTCTAAATGACATCGATCTTGGTAAGCACAGTATGCTTGCATTTTTGCCAAAGCTTCGTCAACAGTATAGGAAGGCGTTTTTTTCATAAGTAATATCTTCTCAAGTGTAAAGATAAAAAAAGAGCCTCACTACTTCTGTAATGAGGCTCTTAATATATAATTATCGTATGGTTTTCCCTTTTTGGTCTTTAAAATGATATTCTAAATACGTGTATGCGTCTCTAGGTTGTATTCTAACCCAACGTTTGTGTTGGGTGTACCATTTGGTTCTTATGGAAGGGAATCCATTTGTAAGAAAGGCAGCTATAAAAGGATGTGTATGTAAGCTTATCTTCTTATAGTCTTTCTTTACTAAACGTTTTAGGTCTTCGGTTATTTTGTTGATCACCACTATTGGTGCTTCTATTTCTTTACCGGAGCCACTAGGGGCTTCTTCCCTAGTTTTAATGCTTAATTCGGGACGTACCCGTTGTCTTGTTATTTGGATGAGTCCAAATTTACTAGGAGGGAGAACTTTATGCTTTGCTTTGTCATCTTTCATTTCCTCTCTTAGAGAGTCATACAGTTTTTTCCTATTCGCAGCTACTCCCATGTCTATGAAGTCTATTACAATAATACCTCCCATATCGCGAAGTCTGAGTTGTCTAGCAACTTCTTTTGCTGCGATGAGGTTTACTTCTAATGCAGTTTCTTCTTGACTGTCTTGTTTGTTGCTATGATTGCCGCTATTTACGTCTATCACGTGCATGGCTTCGGTGTGTTCTATTACAAGATAAGTTCCTTTAGGACCAGACACCGTTCTGCCGAATGAAGTTTTGATTTGTCTTTCGATACCGAATTTTTCAAATATTGGCACTTTAGAATCGTATAGTTTTACTATTTGTTCTTTGTGCGGGGCAATCTTCTGAACATAATTTTTTATGTCATGATATAGTGTTTCTTCATCGACATGTATTGCCGTAAAGTCATCATTAAAGATGTCACGTATCATGGACTCTCCTCTGTTTAATTCACTTAACACCTTTGAAGGGTGGTGTGCCCTGTGTAGCCTTTTACACATCGCTGTCCAGCGACCCATCAGACCTTGAAGGTCCTTATCCAGTTCGGCTACTTTTTTGCCTTCTGCTACAGTACGAATAATAACACCAAAACCTTTAGGCTTAATGCTTGTTACTAGTCGTTTTAACCTATCTCGTTCCTCGCTACTCCTAATTTTTTGCGATATGGACACACGGTCCGAAAAAGGAACCAATACTATATATCTCCCGGCTATAGACAGCTCGGAGCTAATACGTGGTCCTTTGGTAGAAATAGGTTCTTTTACAATCTGTACCAGAATAGATTGATTTGACTTAATGGCTTGATTAATTTTGCCATGTTTGTCAATCGGTTTATCAAATTGGAAATTTTCTAAGCTAAAATCTTTTAGCTTACCTGTGCTTACACGTTTAACGAACTTGAGAAGGGTAGGTATATTAGGACCCAAATCATGGTAGTGTAAAAATGCATCTTTATCGTAACCTACGTTTACAAATGAAGCATTGAGTCCTGGAACTATTTTTCGGATTTTGGCTAAATATATGTCGCCAACCGAAAATTTGTTCGAATCTTCTTCTTCTTTGTGAAGTTCGATGAGTTTTCCATCTTTTAATAAGGCAAAATCAATTTCTTGTGAACTGGATCGGATAAATAATTCGTAGTTCACACTTAATTAATTTTTCTATCCCGCTGGCATAAGCCCTTAAATTATAAAATAAAGGGCTTAGCACTATAGAATAGGATGGATTAAACAATATTTTTTTTCACAGGTCTTTTATCTGTTTCACTAATCCAATTAAAACAGATTAACCCGAAGAGATAGACAAGTTATGTTGTTATAACAAGTATCTCCTATGTCAAGGAACGTATTTAATCTCTTGATTAAAACAAAAAAAGTAGTTTTACCTACTTCTTTTTGTTTTTGTGACGGTTTGCACGGCTTCTTTTTTTGCGCTTATGCGTCGCCATCTTGTGTCTCTTTCTTTTTTTACCACTTGGCATAATATAATGTCTTTATGTTGTTAATAATTAATTTTTATTAGTCTTCCACTTTAACCTTATCCTTCACAGCTTCTAAGAAAACCTTAGCTGGCTTAAATGCAGGAATGTTATGTGCTGGAATCTTAATGGTGGTATTCTTAGAAATGTTTCTTCCGGTTTTTTCTGCTCTTCTGCGAACAATAAAACTACCAAAACCTCTTAAGTACACGTTTTCGTTACTTTCTAAAGAAGTTTTAACTTCTTCCATGAAAGATTCGATTACTGCTTGAACATCACCTTTTTCCATTCCAGTGCTTTCTGAAATGTTGTTTACAAGATCCGCTTTTGTCATTATCTATATATATATTTTATATTAGGTACGCGATTTGAGTTTGCAAATATAATAATTTTAAAATCAAAATATCAAACCGACTAGAATTTTAAATATCAATAGATAAAGTGCTATTTTTACAGCATGCACAAAGATACATTATTTTTTACTAATCAATTAATTTCTTGGTACTTAACCTATAGGCGAAACTTGCCCTGGCGCACTGATTCTATGCCGTATCACGTATGGTTATCTGAAATCATTTTACAGCAAACAAAAGTAGTGCAAGGACTGCCTTATTACAATGCATTTATTTCAAAATATCCAACTATTCAGGATCTGGCAGCAGCCTCAGAAGAAGAAGTTTTACTCTTATGGCAAGGTTTAGGGTATTATAGTAGAGCTAGAAATCTGCATGCAACCGCTAAATATATAGTCGAAAAATGTAATGGAGTGTTTCCTGATAATCATAAAGATTTATTGAAATTAAAAGGAGTGGGGGATTATACTGCTAGTGCTATCGCATCTATTTGTTATAACGAACCTCAACCTGTAGTAGATGGGAATGTATATCGACTTTTAAGTAGAGTCTTTGGAATAGAAACCATTGTGCCGAGTTCTAAAGCGCATAAAGAGTTTAAAGAGTTAGGTAGAATGCTCATGGGTGATGCCAATCCCGGAATTTTTAATCAAGCCATGATGGAGTTTGGTGCATTGCAATGTGTGCCAAAGAATCCCACTTGTGATGTATGTGTTTTTTCTTCAATGTGTAGCGCACTGCAAAAAGGGAAAGTACAAGAGTTGCCTGTAAAAAAGAAAAAAGCTAAAATAAAAAATCGATACTTTAATTATTTTGTAATAAATAATGGTCAGGATGTTATCCCAATTCAACGGCGAATGGACAAAGATATCTGGTACAAACTCTATCAATTACCTTTAATAGAATCTAGTAAATCGTTAACGCAACAAGCTTTAAAAAGTATTTTAATTGAAGACCCTAATTTCTCTGAAATAGATATAGAATCTTTGAGACCTATTAATCAAAACCAGATTGTACATAAACTTTCTCATCAACATTTACATACAAAATTCTGGAGGTTAAATGGGAGTATGCCACATCTACAAACTATTTCTATAGCGGAGTTAGCTGATTATGCCTTTCCTACTTTGATAGATGATTTTTTAGCTACTTTTTTAGAAAAGTATTATTTTGTTTCTAAATAGATAATTAAGGAAGATAAATTGATATTTGCTTAAATTGTTTAAGTTTGTTGTTACAAAATTAAACCCTAAAAGTTATGAGTGGAACATTGAATAAAGTAATGCTAATTGGGCATACAGGAGATGACGTAAAAGTGCATTATTTCGAAGGAGGAGGGTGTATAGGTAGATTCCCATTGGCAACTAATGAAGTTTATACCAATCGTAATACTAATGAGCGTATAACAAATACAGAATGGCACAATATAGTAGTGCGAAATAAGGCAGCCGAAATTTGTGAGAAATACCTTAAAAAAGGAGATAAGGTATATATAGAAGGAAGATTGAAAACACGTAAGTGGACAGATAATAACGGTATGGATCGTTATAGTACCGAAGTACATTGTAATGATTTTACTTTCCTTACCCCTAAGGGTGAAAATGAATATACAACTACAAAACCTTCATCATCTAATCAAAATATATCGCAAAATAGAGAGGATGTAAATACCTCTACGGATGACATGGATGAATCAGATGATTTACCATTTTAATATTTATAAATAATTTGAGTTTGCTTTGGACCTAGAACCTCCCAGTTTACCTTTAATTGCAGCAATAGAGCCTATGTTTTATATTTCTTTGGTTTTGCTATTGGTGTTGTTGTTATGCTCTGCATTAATTTCAGGAGCAGAGGTGGCTCTATTTTCATTAACCAAGACTGATTTAGATGTCGAAGAAGATCATTCTTCGCATAGAAAAATTCAAGTTTTAAATAAATTACTTCAACAGCCACAAAAACTATTAGCAACTATTCTAACGGTGAATAACCTTGTGAATATAGCTATTGTATTATTATTTGCTAGTATATCTAGTGTATTGTATCAAGGTGTCGATTTAGTAGTTTTTGGAATTGATTTAAAGTTTATAATAGACGTTGGTTTAGTAACCTTCTTACTTTTATTATTTGGAGAGATTTTGCCTAAGATATACGCAAGTCGTAATAATCTTTCCTTTTCATTATTCATGGCATATCCATTAAGTATATTAAATGTTTTATTTGCATGGTTAAGTGTGCCAATGCAGTGGTTTACTACATATTTTCAAAGAAAATTAGGGTCGCAGACTAGCGGTTTAAGTGTAGATCAATTGTCACACGCATTGGAGCTAACTTCCGAAGAAGATACCTCTTATGAAGAGCAAATGCTGTTGCATGGTATTGTAACGTTTGGAAATTTAGAAGCAAAACAAGTAATGACTCCTAGAATGGAGGTATTTGCTTTGGATGATACTTTACCATATACCGAAGTACTAAAGCAAATAGTAGAAATGGGTTATTCTAGGATACCTGTTTATAATGAAAATGTCGATAATATATCTGGTGTTCTCTACGTTAAAGATTTAATTCCTTATATAGAATCTGAGACACTAGATTGGCAATCCTTAGTTAGAGAAACGTATTTCGTTCCAGAAAATAAAAAGTTGGACGATTTGTTAAGTGACTTTAAACGTCTTAAAATTCACTTAGCTATTGTAGTAGATGAATATGGAGGTACTAAAGGTCTAGTAACCATGGAAGATGTAATTGAGGAAATTGTGGGAGAGATTAGCGATGAGTTTGATGAAGACGATTTAATATACTCAAAACTAGATGAGAATAATTATGTTTTTGAAGGGAAGACGGCTCTAAAAGATTTTTATGATATCATAGGCTTAGAAGACACAGAGTTGTTTGATCGAGCTAAAGGTGAATCAGAATCTATTGCTGGATTTTTATTAGAGATTTACAAAGGGTTTCCAAAGAAAAATGATAAAATAGTGTTTCATAATTATGTATTTACCGTAGAGGCTTTTGAGAATCGAAGGATAAAACAAGTGAAACTTTCTATAGAATAAGAATAGTGAAAATATATATGAAACGATTAAGCATTGTATTGCTAATATTATTTAGTGTAATAGCATGTAAAGAAGATACTGTAACAAAGCCATCTGCAGTATTGCGATTGGAATATCCAGAAGCTAGTTATATTAGAGAAGCATTAGATGGATGTCCCTATCATTTTGATGTAAATACGAATGCTACCGTTATTCATAAAGATAATTGCTGGGCGAATATAGAATATCCTGGAATGAAAGCTACTGTATATCTTACTTATCAACGAGTAAATAATAATATAGACTCTTTGCTTCGTGATGCTCAGAAATTAACTTACGATCACTCTATAAAAGCACAAACTATTATTGAACAAATGCGTGTAGATGAAGATAATGATGTGTACGGAATGTTCTATGCCATAGATGGTGAGGCCGCTACCCAATCACAATTTTATGTAACAGATAGTGTTAAGCACTTTGTTACAGGATCTCTTTATTTTAAGGCAAAACCAAATTATGATTCAATTTACCCAGCCGTTGTTTATCTTCAAGAAGATATCCGTCATATTATGGAAACTATAAAGTGGGAGAATTAATTATATTACTCTCTTTGCTCAATACCTGTTTAACAAGAGATATTTTATATAAAAAACAAGTAGACTGAGATTATAAAATTGAATTAAGTTGAAAATACGTGTACTGCTAGCTTATTTTATTTTAGTTATTAGCTTTGTTTCTTGTAAAGCTATAACTAAAAAGAGTATCAATTTTAGCTCTCAATTTACTACACCAAGTTTATTTGAAAAAGGAGATAAATCTCTTGTGTTTATTCCGATGATACACTTAAATACTCCAGAATTTTACTCCAAAACAAAAATATTAATAGACTCTCTTCGTGCAGAAGATTATGTGGTCTTTTATGAAGGAGTAAAAGTAGGAACCGAAGATTCGTTAGAAATTGATAGGTATGAAAGAAAGTTTAGGAAGTTGACTCATGTTGTATTGAGAAACTATTATGATGAAGATGCTGTTATTTATGATAGATACAAGATAAAAGGTATGGTGTATCAAACGGATGTAGATTTTGGGCCGAATCCTGATATAGATTGTAATGTAGACCTAACTATAAAGGCTTTAATAGATACTTATGAGTCAGAATATGGAGCTATATTGTTAGATGAATGTGATATGCAAATCCCATTAGGGTCTAAATATAAATGTAGTAAGAAGAATACTACTGCATATACGTATTTGATAAGTTCTCTGAGAGATGAGCATTTATATGAAGAAATAAAAAACAGCTCTCATAAAAAGCTTATTGTGGTATATGGTAAAGCACATTTTTATCCTTTAAATAACAAATTAAAATCTGATGGTTGGGAATGGATTCGAGTAGAGGATTTCGTGTATATGCATTTTAAGAAACCGCCAAAGACAAAATAACAAGAGCATAAAAAAAGCCGTCTCCATTTGGAGACGGCTTTTTTGTTGTTAAGAAATGCTTTAAAGATTAGTCAAATTGCCCTTCTTTAATATCACCATTAATAATATATTCTTCTACTTTAGCTTCCATTTCTTGTCCAGAAATTTCAGTTAGAATAGTATAAGGTAATAATATATTTTCAAACTCTTTGTAGTCTTTGTAGTAAGAGTTAATGTAGATTTCTTGTCCTTGCCCTTCGAATTTTCTCTGGTCAAGAATTTTAAGTCCAGTCTCTTGATCATAGAACCACTTTATGTTATCTCCAATTTGGATAACATAAGCTGGCTTTCCATCTACTGTTTCTGCACCAACAAGCTTAGCGTCTTTTACTAATAATTCAGGAAAAGGATGTGCAGTTGCTTTCATAGCTTCTACTTGTGTTTCATCATAATCCATACGTTGTCCTTGAGCAGATTGATATCCTTCAGTTCCATTGAATACTTCTTTTTGAACAGCCATACCGCCCATACTGATTTCATTAGAATATTCAGAGTCAGAGGTAGTAGTAGTTTTAACTTGAAGTGCCATACCTTGCATTTCCATAGAAGAAACACTAGTTATGTTTTTTACTTTTTCTAAAGTTTCTTTTCCACCAATTGCGTTTATATAATTATCAAATACGCTTTCAACAGTTATGCTTTCATCTAATTCTAGCTCATAAGTAGGCTCTTCTACTTCGTTTGCATACTTGTCAAAGTATTTAATTGGTAGAGGCTTACCTTCTAGATTTTTTAGATTTTTTAAACCTTCTAATACTTCCGAACCTTTTCCTGTAACAACGATTCGTAAGTTGTCTGCTTTAAAATATTTGTTAGCAACTCTTTTAATATCCTCTACAGTAACTGCATTAAGTTTTTTCAAGTAGTTAGAGTAAAAGTCTGCATCTAAGTTTTGAGTCTCTACATTAAGTGCGTAACGCGCCATAGTAGAAGGGCTTTCTAATGCACGTACAAAATCGCCTGTGTAAGATGCTTTAGATTGCTCTAAACGCTCATTGCTTACAGTTTCTGTACGGATGTTTTTGATTTCTTTCATTATCTCTACAACAGCACTATCGGTAACTGCGTTACGTACACTTGTAGCAGCAGAAAAGTGATTGATGTTCTTACCAGCATGAATGGAAGAATATGCACCGTAAGTCCAACCTTTATCTTCACGTAGGTTTAAGTTAATCATACCATTAAATCCTCCACCTAAAATATGGTTAGCAAGGATTGCAGCAAAATAATCATCGTCGCTCATTTTTAAATCAACTAAGTTAAGTACAGCGATCTCAGATTGTACTGCATTTGGCATATCTACGAAGTTAAGTTGCGAATATTGTACGTCCTTAGGATCGTTGTAAACTACTTCAGGAACACCACGTTTTTTCCAGTTTTTAAGTTCTTTGTTAACTAGTTTTTTTACATCTTTAAAGTTAACATCTCCTATAATTACTAAGTAAGCGTTACTTGGAGAGAAGTAATCTTCGTAATAAGATTTTACATCTTCTAATGTAAGGTCTTCAACAGATTCAATGGTAGTAAATTCTCCTTTTGGATGATCTTTACCAAAGGTAAGAGCTGTGCTTACACGATTTCCTACTTGAGAAACACTCTTTTCTGAAGTTTTAAGGTTTTCGATTAACCTAGATTTTTGAGAATTAAACTCATCTTCAGAAAAAAGAGGATTTTTTAATCCGTCTGCCATTAAGTGAAGAATTCTAGGGAAATATTTAGAAAGTGAACTTGCAGATGCATATTCATTTCCAAAATTTAATCTAGCACCTAAGTAGTCTATCTCTTCGTTATATGCTTCTTTACTAATGTTTTCCGTTCCATTTCCCATCATGCTAGATAGGATGTGTGCTACGCCATTCTTATTATTCTCCCCGTGCATTGGGTTGTCTATTAATAATTGGACGCTAACTCTAGGTAGTTTATGATTTTCAACCACCATTACTTTTAGTCCATTTTTTAGTTTAAAAGAATGCGGTTTGGTAATTTCAATAGTAGGAGCAGGTCCTGGTGTAGGTATCTTGCTTCTATCTATTTGCGCTCCTGCAATGCCAATAAATAGCATGCTAAATAGGAATAAAAAACTATATTTTTTCATGATATGTAAATTCAATATATAAGGTATTATTGGTTGTCTTCTTTAGGTAAATACTCTAAACGTAAACGTTGGTTAGGGTTTAAGTACTTTTTGGCTACTTCACGAATTTCTTCAGGGGTAATAGATTCGTATATCTCTAATTCAGAGTTTATCTTATTAGCATCTCCATAGAAAGTGTGGTAATCTGCTAAAGAAGAAGCAATTCCTTCTATACTAGCGTTAGATTGTACATAGCTATTTTCAAATGAATTTAATAGCTTTTCAAACTCTCTTTCGCTAATTAATTCTGTTTGTAGTTTTACAATTTCCTCATCGATTTCTTCTGTAAGTTGTTCTAATGAAGTTTCGCCCATTGGGATTGCAAAAGTGATATATGATCCATAAGATTCTTGTGATAGGTTAATGGCTGCAACTTCAAGAGCCGACTTGTTTTCATCTACCATTTTCTTATAAAGTCTAGCACTTTTACCACCGCTTAATATATCCGAAATCATGTTTAATACATAGGCATCTCTTTCCGTTAGTCCTGGAGTGCGATATGCATGAATTAAAGCAGGGATTTGGATGTTTTCATCGTAATAAACTGCATCGATTTGCTCGGTAATAGGCTCTTCTTGGATGTCGATTTTCTCAATGTCTTTTCCTCTTGGTATAGAACCGAAATAATCTTCAATCATTTTTTTAACTTCGGTAGTATTGATGTCTCCTGCTACAACTAGTACAGCATTGTTTGGCACGTAGAACTTCTCTTTAAATGCTAAGAATTCTTCAAGAGTTGCTGCATCTAAGTGTTCCATAGAACCGATAGTTGCCCAACGATAAGGGTGTTTAGTAAATAAGTTTTTCTTTACAGCATATAGAATATTACCATACGGCTGGTTGTCTATACGTAGGCGCTTTTCTTCCTTTACAACTTCGTTTTGTGTGTCTACACCTATTTGATTGATCACAGGATGTAATAAACGTTCGCTTTCCATCCATAAACCAAGTTCAACACTGTTTGAAGGGAAAACTTCGTAATAATAAGTTATATCATCTGTGGTGTATGCATTGTTCGATCCACCATTCGAAGTAACAATCTCAAACCACTTTCCGCGTTCGATGTTTTCCGTTCCTTCAAATAACAAGTGCTCAAAAAAGTGAGCAAATCCAGTTCGTTCAGGATTTTCGTTTTTAGCTCCTACGTGATATTGTACCGAAGTAACAACTACGGGAGCTGAATTGTCTTGATGTAAAATAACGTGGAGTCCATTATCGAGGGTATACTCCTCAAAATCCACTTTCTGTGCTTGCATACCTACTATAGAGGCTAACGCAATAAAGGCACTTAGGTAAAGTCGTTTCATGTTATATTATGATTAATTCTGTTGATAAGACTGAGTAAAGATAGAAATGTTACATGTAAAATGAAAACTTTTTAAATATGTCATATTTTTCTTTCTTTTTAAGTATCGTAGTGGATGAAAAAAACAAGTAAAGTCGAATGAAAACTTGGTAAATATCATTAATAAAATACTTGTTTTGAATATGAATATTTTTTGGTAGAAGCTGAGGTTAAGGTTGTTTGTTAGAGTGTTATGTGAAATAAAAGATAAGTTTTTGTTTGAGATAGAGATAAAACTATTATATTTGCATGCTTTTATACCCTAGTCAGACGATTAGGGGGAAAGTTTAAATTTTATTATCAAATTAAACGAATACGCTATGTATGCAATTGTAGAGATAGCAGGGCAGCAATTTAAAGTTGCAAAAGACCAAAAAGTATACGTTCACCGTTTACCAGCAGAAGAGGGATCTTCTATTACTTTTGACAAAGTATTGCTTGTAGACAATGGTGGAGATGTTACTGTTGGCGCCCCGGCTATAGACGGAGCTCAAGTAGGAGCAAAAGTCTTAGAGCACTTAAAAGGTGACAAAGTAATTGTTTTCAAAAAGAAACGTAGAAAAGGCTACCGTGTTAAAAACGGTCACAGACAAGCTTTAACTCAAATTCTTATTGAAGATATCGCATTTGGTGGCAAAAAAGCTACTGCAAAGAAAGCAGCTCCAAAAGCAACTAAAGGAGGTGACGATTTAAAGAAAATCGAAGGTATTGGTCCAAAGACTTCAGAGGCACTTGTTAATGCAGGAGTTGACACTTATGCTAAGTTAGCTGCAAAAACTGCTGACGAAATCAAGGAAATCTTAGTAGCAGAAAGCAGTACATTGTCGCATTTAGATCCAACAACTTGGCCAAAGCAAGCTGAAATGGCTGCAGCTGGTAAGTGGGAAGAGCTACAAGCTTGGCAAGATGAGCTTGACGGCGGAAGAGAATAATCGTTAAACTTAAGAATTTAAAACTATAAATTATGGCACACAAGAAAGGTGTAGGTAGTTCTAAAAACGGTAGAGATTCCGAATCGAAACGATTAGGAGTGAAGGTTTTTGGTGGACAACCAGTAGTAGCTGGTAACATCATTGTTAGACAAAGAGGAACTGCACATAATCCAGGTGAAAATGTGTACGCTTCTAAAGACCATACTTTACATGCTAGAGTAGATGGTATAGTAAAGTTTTCAAAGAAAGCAAACAATAAGTCTTATGTATCAGTAATTCCACACGCTGAAGCATAATCTATAATATTGTTTAAATAAATGAAAAACTTCTCTTAAAAAAAGAGAAGTTTTTTTTATGCCTTGTTTTTAAAAGTTAAATTTAGTCTTTATATCAATCAAAAAACTTTTACTATGAGAAAATTAATTATGTGTGTGGCTATGGCTGCTGCCGTTCTTTCAACTAGTTGCTTAGGTTCATTCCATGCTGTCACTGGTTTAAAAGAATGGAATGATGGTGCTACGGATAACAAGTACGTGAACAACGCATTGTTTTGGGCTTTGAATATAATTCCTGTATATCCAATCTTTGCGGTAGGAGATATGTTTATCTTCAACTTAGTGGAATTCTGGTCAGGATCCAATCCGCTTGCAATGGAGGATGGCGATATCGAAATTCAAACTATTGAGCATGAAGGAAACTTAATAGAGATGAGAGCTATGAAGAATAAAATGCAATTGGCTGTGATCGATGGTCCTAAAAAAGGCGGTGAATTAGAGCTTAACTATAACGAAGAAGAGCAAGCTTGGTACGCTAACAAAGATGGAGAGAATATTAAGTTGAGCTCGTTTGAAGATGGTAAATATCTTGTTTATCTTCCAAATGAAACTGTAGAGATTGATGCAGTGACTTCTCAGCAAGAAGGTTTAAATAAAATTAATCATGCGGTTTTCTTTAGCCAAACTATGATGGCTGCTAAGTAAATTAGTGTATATCATATTTATAAATGTAAAAGCCTCTATTAGCAGATAATAGAGGCTTTTTTATATTTACACTTTACTATTTAAGGTATTAATATCTATAATGCTCAGGCTTAAATGGTCCTTCTACAGTAACACCTATATATTTTGCTTGATCTTCTCTTAATTCTGTAAGCTCAACTCCTATACGTTCTAAGTGTAATCTAGCTACTTTTTCGTCTAAGTGTTTTGGTAGCATATATACATCGTTCTCATATTTATCGCTATAGTTCCAAAGTTCTATTTGTGCAAGCGTCTGATTGGTAAAAGAGTTACTCATTACAAAGCTTGGATGACCAGTAGCACATCCTAGGTTTACTAGTCGTCCTTCCGCAAGTAGAATAATATCATTGCCATTAATAGTATACTTATCTACTTGGGGCTTAATTTCTACTTTTGTGTCTCCATAATGTTTGTTTAACCATGCAACATCAATTTCGTTATCGAAGTGACCGATATTACACACTACTGCTTTGTCTTTCATTGCTTCAAAGTGTTCGCTACGAACAATATCTTTATTTCCTGTAGTAGTAATAATAATATCAGCCGTGTTTACTACTGTTTCTAGTCGTTTTACTTCAAATCCTTCCATTGCTGCTTGAAGTGCACAAATAGGATCAATTTCGGTTACTGTAACAATAGCTCCAGCTCCTCTAAATGATTCAGCTGTTCCCTTACCTACATCACCATATCCACAAACCACTACGCGTTTTCCAGCTATCATTAAGTCTGTTGCACGACGAATAGCATCTACAGCACTTTCACGACATCCATATTTGTTGTCAAATTTAGATTTAGTAACGCTATCGTTTACGTTTATTGCTGGCATTGGTAGAGTACCGTTCTTTACTCTCTCATATAGTCGGTGTACTCCGGTAGTAGTTTCTTCTGATAAACCTTTTATTCCGTCAGCAAGTTCTGGATATTGATCTAATACCATATTGGTTAAGTCACCACCATCATCTAAAATCATATTTAGAGGTTTTCGATCTTCTCCAAAGAATAAAGTTTGTTCTATACACCAATCAAACTCTTCTTCATTCATACCTTTCCATGCATATACAGGAATTCCTGCTGCTGCAATTGCTGCTGCTGCATGATCTTGTGTTGAGAATATATTACATGAGCTCCAAGTAACCTCTGCTCCAAGTGCAACTAGAGTTTCTATTAGAACTGCTGTTTGGATTGTCATGTGTAAGCATCCTGCAATTCTAGCTCCTTTTAATGGTTGTTCATCTTTGTACTCCTCGCGAATCGCCATTAGTCCTGGCATCTCAGCTTCAGCTAATTCTATTTCTCTTCTTCCCCATTCTGCCAAAGAGATGTCTTTTACTTTATAAGCAACGTAAGGTGAGGTTTTCGTAGACATATTAGTATATTTGAATTGATTAATTACTAGATTGTTCTATTAGAGGACATTCGAGTGTGTAATCATCGAAAATCCAGTGCAAAAATACACATTATTTAGAAGAATATATGCCGATTTATAAAACTATAACAATTGACGAACACAGCAGATTATTGTTGTGGAATATAGAGGAAAGTTTAGAAGAATTATACAATGGTATTAATCTGAGCCAAGCGTCTTTAGATAGGTTAGACAATATGAAAAGCCTAGTACATAAAAAAGGGTATTTAGCCGTTCGTCATTTGTTGAGAAAAGAAGGTCTGTCTGATATGGACCTTTATTATGAGGATTCTGGGAAACCTTTATTGAATAATGGTAAGTGTATTACTATTTCTCATTCTCATAATTTTGCAGCCATACTTGTAAGTAACGTATGTATGGGATTGGATATCGAAAAGCAACAAGATAAAATCTTGCAAATTGCAAACAAATTTACACCTATACATGAGTATCGAACTTTAGCTAATGATGATGCAATTATTAGAAAACTTACCTTAGTTTGGGCTGCAAAAGAGGCGATTTATAAATGCTATTCTACAAAAGGAGTTAGTTTTTTAAACGATATTGACGTACATGATTTTGATCTAGGCAGTCCTAATACTCGTGCTACACTTCAGTTTAACGGACAAAAACATGTATATGAAGTCCATTTTATAGAATTTGAAGAATTTGCAGGTTCATATGTATTTCCATTTTTAGGCAATCCCTCTTAAAACTTCTGTAAATTTGTGTGATTTTTTAAAATGACTTTTCGAAAAAATCAAGACTTCCTAAAAACGACAACATGTAATGAATGAGATTTTTCATTTCTTATTTTCACAATATAGTGAGTACGCTACTATCGACATAGTGTTAGAGATAGTAGCTGTAATTTTCGGATTCTTATCTGTTTGGTATTCCAAAGAAAATAACATTTTAGTATTCCCTACAGGAATGATAAGCACAGCAATTTTTGTGTACTTATTATATAAATGGGTTCTTCTGGGCGATATGTTTATAAATGCTTATTACTTTAGTATGAGTGTTTATGGTTGGTATTTATGGACACGGACTACAGATGGAGAAACACCCTTAGCGCCAATTAGTTTTGCGTCAAAAAAAGAGCATTTCATTTCGTTATTTCTTTTTTTAGCTGCTATTGTGTTTGTGTTTATAATATATTGGGCTTTTGATTATTTAAATAGTTGGACGGCTTATGTAGACATGTTTACAACTGGAATATTTTTCGTGGGGATGTGGTTGATGGCTAAACGAAAAATTGATAACTGGATTTACTGGATTTTAGGAGACTTAATCTCTGTTCCTTTATATTTCTATAAAGGGCTAACATTTACGAGTTTACAATATTTGTTGTTCACCTATCTTGCAATTAAAGGATATATGGCATGGAAAAACAGCTTGCACAAAGAGATAGCGATATAATTCGCATTGTATTATATGGTCCAGAATCCACTGGTAAAACCACTCTATCTAAAGCACTGGCTGCGCATTATAATACATGTTGGGTGCCTGAATATATGCGAGTATTTTTAGAAAGTAAACCTCTAAATCCAGAGGAAGAATTGGTAACCTATCAAGAATTATTACCTATAGCAAGAGGGCAAATGCAAACAGAAAATAAGAAGCTAGAGGAAGCTAATACTTTTCTGTTTTGTGATACCAATCTATTGGAACTACAAGTATATGCTCAATATTACTTTGGTAAGAGTCCAGATGATCTATCTGCCTATTCCATAAAAAACACGTATGATTTATATATTTTAACTCATATCGACACACCATGGGAACCAGATGGATTGAGAGATAGACCAGAAGACAGAGAGGAGATGTTTATTTTATTTGAGCAAAAACTTATCGATAATAACTTGCCGTATATAACTGTTAAAGGAAATGAAAATGAACGTTTGAGTTTTGCTATCTCACAAATCGATATGTTATTTGATTCTGTAACGGAATAAAATTAAAATAATACCACTCTCTAAAAAAGGATACGTTTTAAAGATAAATTTAGAAAAGTGTGTAGCGAGTTACAGTAGCTTGGGTAAAAAAGTTACACTTTACACATGATTACACATATTGTTTATTTTGATGTAATTCCTTTTTTAAGTCTTATCTTATTGTTAATCAGGTTTATGTGTATTTGAAATGAATAGTTAAAACGACCATTAATTTGTGGTACAGATATTTCTATATATAAAGTACAAAGCAATTGAGATATATACCAAGTAAATATATAAAAGTAAAAAAGGGGGAGTGGATTAAAGCGCAAGCTTTAAGTTTAGTTTCAAAAACTCCAAAAGTGGGCGTCTAATTAGACGCTCACTTTTTTTATGTCAATATTTAATTCTACCTAGTATAAGTCTTCTATTAGATAATTCGTATTTTTACGCTCAAGTTTAATTATGGGGAGAAAAGTTTTAATAATAGAAGACGATTTAGCATTTGGAACGATGCTTCAGCATTTCTTGCAACGACACAAGTATGACGTAAGTCTTGTTACTTCTGGTAAAGACGCAAGAGAAGTGTTGGAAAGCAAATATTTCGATTTGTTAATCACAGATTTGAAGCTGCCAGATGATTCGGGTATGGAGCTACTTAAGCTTGCCCGCGATAAGGAAAATCCTATCCCCACGATACTTATGACAGGCTATGCCGATGTAACCACGGCAGTGGAAGCTATTAAGCGTGGTGCAGTAGACTATATTTCTAAACCGTTCCGCCCTGAAGAATTACTTATGGTAATCGAGCAGGCTATGCAAGAGTCGGATTCAAATTTAGTTGAAGAGAAGGCTCTTAAATCTGAAAAAGTTGTACAGAAAAAAAACATCGCAAAAACCAAATCTAAATCTTCAAAAGCAGAAGTAGTATTGGGAAATAGTGATGCTTCTACCAAATTCAATAAACATTTAAGACTTGTTGCACCTACAGAAATGTGTGTGCTTATAGAAGGGGAAAGTGGAACAGGAAAAGAAGTTGCTGCTCAAACCATACATGAGTATAGTAATAGAAAGAATGGTCCTTTTATAGCGGTAGACTGTGGTGCTATTCCAGAAGAAATAGCAGCTAGCGAGTTTTTTGGGCATATAAAAGGAAGTTTTACAGGTGCAGTGAACGACAAGAAAGGACACTTTGAGGCTGCACATGGTGGAACGTTATTTTTGGATGAGGTAGGGAATCTATCCTATCAAAATCAAATTCAATTATTAAGAGCATTACAAGAAAGAAAAATAAAACCTGTAGGTAGTAATAAAGAAATAGATGTAGATGTAAGAATCGTATCGGCCACTAATGAAGATTTGACTAAAGCTGTCGAAGAAGGTAGATTCCGTGAGGATTTATACCATAGGCTTAACGAATTCTCGGTTGAAATTCCTCCCTTGAGAGAACGTAAGGAAGATTTATTATTATTTGTAGATTTCTTTTTACAAGAAGCTAATAGAGCTTTAAATAAAGAGGTGTTAGGTTTAAGTCCAGATGCACAGCGCGCATTCTTTAATTATTCATGGCCAGGTAACTTAAGAGAATTACATAATATCATAAAACGTTCTGTTTTATTGACTACAGATAATTTAATTCCTTTAGAAGTTATCCCTAAGGAGGTGCGACATGCAGTTCCAGAGCAAAAAGAAGAATCGATGATGCTTTCTAAAGAAGAGTATGAAAAACAAGCGATTGTTCAAGCTTTAGAAAAAACAAATAATAATAAATCGAAAGCTGCTAAGATGCTTAATATTGCTAGAAAAACTTTGTATAATAAACTTAAGCAATATGGTTTGGATAAGGAATACTAGGCTTGTTCCATTGCCTTAAACAAACGCAAAAATTCTAATTCCAGTCTTGTATACATTTCCGATAAATCTTTGCTAGATAATTCTACTATAGCAGGAGTGTCTAAATCATAAAGTATAGGCGTGACTGTGGTCGCTTCAATTTGTCTAGCCATCGTTTTCATTTTATGAGATAGATGTTGAATACTTTCAAAATCCAATACATCAATAGCTTCTTTTAGTAATTTCATGTTTTGCTTGGTTTCCTTTTTAAATACTTCAAGGATTTCATCTATTGCTTCTTTGGAGTCTAAAAAAGACTCTAATTGATGTAATGAATACAGATTTTTGGGATTATTAATAATCTTCTCTGGTTTATACATAGTTTCAGGTTTTACTTTCCATTGTGGAAAATAAATCTGAAGGGTATCTACTAGAATATTTAATGTAAATGGTTTTTTTAATACCGCTCTAAAACCTAAATCAGTATAGTATTTGGATGCGAAATCTGTATTTCCTGTCATAGCAATAATAGGCTGATCATTATAGTTTAGCTCTCGTTTATCTTGTAAACGCTCTAATA
>JAJYTI010000162.1 GCA_021793135.1 Bacteroidota bacterium | reverse complement strand
TTTGATATTCCTGAGGAATTATATGAAGAGTTTAAATTTAGACAAGGGCAACATCTTATATTGCGTCATTTTTTTAATGGTCAAGAAGAACGTCGCACCTATAGTCTTTGTTCTTCTCCCAATGACCATACATGGCAGGTTGCTGTAAAGCAAATTCCACAAGGAATATTCTCTACTTTCGTAAATACAGAATTAAAACCGGGAGAGACATTAGACATTATGCCTCCTACAGGAGAGTTTGGAGTACCGATCTCCGAAACACCTAAAAATTACGTAGCTTTTGTAGCTGGAAGTGGAATTACTCCTGTTTTATCCATGATACAATCGCATTTAGCAAATGAACCTGAATCTACTTTCAAATTGTTTTACCTAAATCGTCAGGCTAAATCAATAATGTTTAAAGAAGAAATTGAGCAATTAAGAAATAAATATCTTGGTCGCTTTGAGATTTATTACTTCTTGAGTAGAGAGCATCGTGATATCGAATTATTCAACGGTAGATTTACCGAAGAGAAAATCGACATGTTAAGCAAAACCTTATTGAATATTTCATCAATAGATGAAGTATTCTTGTGTGGTCCTGAAGCTATGGTATCTATGATTCGCGAACAATTGCAAGAAAGAGGACTAAATTCCGACCAAATACATAGCGAACTATTTGTGTCTGGCTTAAGTGAAGAAGATATTGCTCGCATGAAACGTCTACAAGAACAAAAAATAGACGGTGTAAATGTAACCATTCGAGATGGAGGAAAAGACTTCCATTTTATAATGACTAAAGATCAAGATAACATTCTAGATGCTGCGTTAGCTGCTGGTGCGGATTTGCCTTTCGCCTGTAAAGGAGGAGTATGTAGTACATGTAAATGCCAAGTAGTAGAAGGCGATGTAGAAATGAAAATAAACTATGCCTTGGAAGAGGATGAAGTAGAAAAAAATTATATTTTAAGCTGTCAGGCTGTACCTCTATCAAAAGATGTCACAGTAAACTTTGACGTTTAATTTTTAAAAGCAACTGATAATGAGCGAGAAAGAGATTAAAAATTTAGAGGCTATTTTTGAACAGCGTATAGCCAATGAAGAAAAAATAGAGCCAAAAGATTGGATGCCGGAGAAATACCGTCAAACACACATCCGACAAATATCACAACACGCACACTCTGAAGTAGTAGGAATGCTACCAGAAGGAAACTGGGTTACCCGTGCTCCAAGCCTACGACGCAAAGCCGCATTATTGGCTAAAATCCAAGACGAAGCTGGACATGGTTTATATCTATATTCTGCATGTGAAACCTTAGGAATATCACGGGATGAATTGTACGACCAATTGCATTCTGGAAAAGCAAAATATTCTTCCATCTTTAATTACCCAACACTTACTTGGGCCGACATAGGTGCTATAGGTTGGCTAGTAGATGGAGCAGCAATTATAAACCAAGTGCCATTATGTAACACTTCTTTTGGACCATATGCACGTGCTATGGTGCGCGTGTGTAAAGAAGAAAGTTTTCACCAAAGACAGGGTTACGAAATAATGCTTACTCTTTGTAAAGGAACTCCAGAGCAAAAAGCAATGGCACAAGACGCACTTAATCGTTGGTGGTGGCCAAGTCTAATGATGTTTGGGCCTACAGATGCAGAATCGGTACATACTGAACAATCTATGAAATGGAAATTAAAACGAAAAACCAATGACGAATTACGTCAGCAGTTTATTGATCAAACTGTTCCGCAAGCAGACATCTTAGGAATCACAGTTCCAGATCCAGATTTAAAATGGAATGAAGAACGTGGACATTATGATTTTGGCGAAATTAATTGGGATGAATTCTGGCAAGTAGTCAAAGGACAAGGCCCATGCAATAGAGAAAGAATGAAAGCAAGAGTAAGCGCATGGGAACGCGGAGAATGGGTGCGTGATGCTGCCCTGGCTTATGCCGAGAAAAACGCAAAGAAAAATATTAAAAAAGCAATGTAAATGTCTTCTTTTTCCTAATAAACTCCTCTGCGAAAGCGAGAAAAGAAAAATAGGAATTTAAGACATCAAGAATACATAAAATAAAATCTTATGAAAAAAGAATGGCCTCTTTGGGAAGTGTTTGTTCGTAGTAAAAATGGTTTAGAACACCGACATTTTGGGAGCTTACATGCTGCCGATGCAGAAATGGCTTTAGCAAATGCAAGAGATGTATATACACGTCGCAACGAAGGAGTAAGTATATGGGTGGTAGAAAGCAGTAATATTACTGCTTCGCAACCAGAAAACAACCCTGAGTTTTTTGAACCAGCTAAAGACAAAGTATACAGACATCCTACTTTTTATGATTTACCAGACGAGGTAAAACATATGTAAACTCAAAGACAACATGAACAATCAAGCTTTATACAATTATATATTGGGCGTAACAGACAACTCTTTAATTTTAGCACAAAGATTAGGAGAGTTATGCGGACATGGCCCAAGTCTAGAAACCGATATTGCTATCACCAATATTTCACTAGACCTATTAGGCCAATGTCGCAGTTATTACCAATATGCAGCTAAAATAAAAGGTGGTGATACTACAGAAGATAGTATAGCTATGCTTCGTACCGAAAGAGAATATGTAAACGTTCTATTGGTAGAACAACCCAATGAGCACTTTGGATTTGTAATTGCACGTCAATTTTTATTCGATGTCTTCCATTTATTACAAATGCAAGAATTACAAAATTCCAAAGATGAAACTTTGGCGAGTATTGCTGCAAAAAATATTAAAGAAACGCTATATCACCGACGTTTTTCCAGCGATTGGGTAAAGCGTTTAGGAGACGGAACAGAGCAAAGCCATGCTAAGATGCAAGAAGCCATAGACGCTTTGTGGCGATATACCAATGAACTTTTTGAAATTACCGAAGATGATCAAAAAATGATCGACGCCGGAATTGGTGTAGATGTATCTAAATTTAAAGAAACGTATTACAAACAGGTTGCCGAAGTACTAGAAGAAGCCACTTTAAAAGTTCCAGAAAACAAATATTTCCAAACTGGTGGAAAAAAAGGAATTCACACCGAACATTTAGGATACTTACTTACGGATTTGCAATACATGCAACGCACCTATCCTAATATGAAATGGTAAAAAATAAATAGTTAAGACGAAAGTCATGGTAAAAGAAGCACCAAAAATAGCATCGCACTTACGGCCTATTTTAGAATCGGTTCCCGATCCTGAAATACCAGTACTTACCATTCTGGATTTAGGTATGATTCGTGAAGCAAAAGAAATAGACGGTGAAGTGTACATTAAACTTACACCTACCTATTCAGGCTGTCCAGCTACCGATGTAATTGGTGATGATATACGTACCGCATTTGAAAAAGAGAACATGAAAGCCCATGTAGAACTAGTTTTAACACCACCATGGACCACTAATTGGATCTCAGAAGAAGGCAAAATAAAAATGAGAGATTATGGTATTGCACCACCACTTTCTGAGTCGGCAGATAAACTCGCATTACTTGAAGGTGAGAAAGTTGTTCCATGTACACTATGCGGTTCAACAAATACACATATGGTAAGCCAATTTGGTTCTACACCATGTAAAGCTCTATTCAAATGTGAGGATTGCTATGAACCTTTCGACTATTTTAAATGTTTAATTTAACACTCAATACTTCCTTAAAGAACAAGCTTCTATAGGGAAGTTCTTATTTTATTTCTATGCAAAAAGATATACTTACCAATATTAAAGATGGAGTTGCAACGTTAACATTGAATCGCGCAGATGTATTCAATAGTTTTAATAGAAATATGGCTTTACTCCTACAGTCTGAGTTGGACAAATGCTCGGCAAACGAAGAAGTACGTGCTATAGTTCTTACTGGATCTGGTCGTGCATTTTGTGCTGGACAAGATCTTCGTGAAGTAACTAGTGAAAAACTCAATCCAGGATTTAAAGCGATTCTAGAAGAACATTACAATCCGATTATCGAAAGAATTAGAACAATTAACAAACCTGTAGTGGCAGCTGTAAATGGAGTTGCTGCTGGAGCTGGAGCAAATATTGCCTTAGCATGTGACGTAGTAATTGCATCGGATCAAGCTAGCTTTATTCAAGCATTCAGTAAAATTGGACTTGTTCCCGACAGTGCAGGAACTTATTTTTTACCAAGGTTAATCGGTTTTCAACGTGCATCGGCATTAATGTTATTAGGTGACAAAGTAAGCGCCCAAGAGGCATTAAACATGGGAATGCTATATAAAGTAGTAACTCATGACAACCTAGAAGAAGAAGTAATGAAAATAGCAGGAACTCTTGCTAAAATGCCCACTAAAGCAATTGGCATGACTAAAGAGCTACTCAATGGTTCTATGGCTAACACTTTACAAGAACAATTAAACTTAGAATCTAAGTATCAAATAGAAGCTGCACAAACCGAAGATTATCAAGAAGGAGTAACTGCTTTTATTGAGAAAAGAAAACCAAATTTTAAAGGAAAATAAAATTGAATTATCTCTTTTTTGAGATACCAGAAAAATATATTTATATGACAATAGGAATTATAGGCGCAGGAACAATGGGAAGTGGAATTGCACAAGTAGCTGCTACAGCGGGCAACAAAGTGCGAGTTTTTGATACTAGCCACGAAGCTTTGATTAAAGCAGAAGCAAGCTTAGATCGTATCCTAAACCGATTAATTGAAAAAGAACGAATTGATGAAGCTGAAAAACAGCGTATTCAAACCAATATAACTTACCACAACTTATTAAAAGAATTAAGTGATTCAAAGCTGGTTATTGAAGCTATTATAGAGGATTTAAATATAAAACAAA
>JAJYTI010000161.1 GCA_021793135.1 Bacteroidota bacterium | reverse complement strand
GCCAATCATTTCTTTATATGGCAATAATAAAAAACCTACCAAAAAACAATTAGCCGATATTGATGTACTTATATTTGATATTCAGGATGTAGGCGCAAGATTTTATACTTATATCTCTACCTTACATTATGTTATGGAAGCTGCTGCTGAAAACAACAAAAAAATAATTGTACTAGATCGCCCTAATCCAAATATACAAATGATAGATGGCCCTATTCTAGAAAAAGAACATACAAGCTTTATAGGAATGCACCCTATTCCCGTTGTACATGGTATGACTATAGCCGAATATGCTTCTATGGTAAATCGCGAAGGATGGCTGGGCGACAAAGAAAAGGTTTTTTGCGATTTAGAGGTGGTAATTATGCAAGGTTATACGCGTGATATGCCCTATATTTTACCGATTAAACCTTCTCCAAATTTACCTAATGAACAAGCGATAAACTTATATCCTAGCACCTGTTTTTTTGAAGGCACATTAATTAGTGAGGGACGAGGAACCGATTTGCAATTTCAAATATTTGGAGCCCCTAACCTACCTAAAAATAAATACAGTTATTCATTCACTCCTGTAGAAAACGAAGGAGCAAAACATCCTAAATTTAAAAATACATTATGCTATGGCTTGGACCTTAGTCAAGAGCCAAAGCTAAATCAGTTAAATTTAGAATGGCTTATAAACGCTTATAAAGATTATCCCGAAAAAGACAAATTCTTCACCAATTTCTTCACGCTGTTGGCTGGAACAAAAAAATTGCAAAAACAAATAGAAGATGGTTGGTCTGCAGAACAAATACGAGATAGCTGGCACACCGATTTAGAAGCATTTAAAAAGCTCAGAGAACATTATTTATTATACGATTAATTCCACTTTACTATGGACATATTCGGAAAAGCAATTTCGGATTATTATCACAACACACAACCAGAAGACATCCGAACCGAAACCAATATAAGTGAAGAGGATGTCCTTCCAACTGCATATTTATTTAGAAGTTTTAATGAGATGCCAAGTATTGAACAAAAGGCTTTAAAACTCTGTAAAGGAAAAATTCTAGATGTAGGTTGTGCTGCAGGTAGTCACAGCTTATACCTACAGAACAATGGTCTAGAAGTACATGCTATAGATATTTCTTCAGGAGCAATAGATGTATGTCACTTACGCGGAATTAAAAATGCTCATCAATCTGCATTATTAGATTGGCACAGGAAAAGCTATGATACTATCTTAATTATGATGAATGGTACAGGTATTTTCGAAACTTTTGAACGTGTTCCCGAGTACCTAAATCATTTAAAACATATTCTCGCGCCCGGCGGACAAATTTTAATAGACTCTAGTGATATTAAGTATATGTATGATAAGGAGGAATTGGATGCATTATTTATGTTTCAGCAATATTATGGAGAATTAGAATTTACTATTCACTATAAGAATTGGACTAGCGATCCCTTTCCTTGGCTATATTTAGATGCAGAAACTTTTCGAAAAATAGCCAACTTGCACGATTTTGATTTTCAAATATTACATGAAGGAGAGCATCATGATTATCTAGCTCGTTTACAATTAAGTAAAAGCAAATAAATACTTGTTAAAACTACAGAACTCGAATACCTTTAATATCCGAAATGGACTTAATGATTTCTTCTTGTATTGCATGCAGAATTTTTGATTTTGCAAAATGAGGATGTGTAATTAAACCATTGGTTCTAAAAGGAATATTCTTTTTAAAATATCGCAATTGTTCTCGTTCCTTATGCGTAAACTCTATCAAAGCCATTACGGGAAGCAGAGTTTTTCCTCTATTTGCTTTTACAAAACGTAATAAACTATCTATAGAACCAGCTTTATAATTTATATTTAGTGTAGGGTTTAATTGTGGTTTTGCGGCTTCACATATTTCTAATACTTGTGTACGCATGCAATGCCCCTCTTCCAACAACCAAAATTTATCCATATTTAGGCTATCTAACTCTACTAGTTTAGATTCGCTATTGGAAGCATCAAACAAAACAAAATCTTCTTCATATAGAGGGTGAATTTTTAAATCGTTACTTAATGTGGAAGTAGAAACGATACCAATATCTAAATCCCTTGAAAGGATACGTTGTTCAATCTCGTTTGTGGTTAACTCTTTTACCTCTATATATAAATCAGGATATTTAAATGAAAATTTCTGTAAGAATAATGGAAGTAAGAATGGTGCTATAGTAGGAATGCATCCAATTTTTATATCTCCTTTTACTTCACCTTTTAATTCTTGAATACTTTCTTGAAGATAATCTATCTCGTAAATTATTCTTTTTAATTGTAATAAAATTTGCTCCCCCTCTTTTGTTATTTCTACTGGCTTTTTTCTTCTATCAAAAACCTTAATCCCTATTTCTTCTTCAAATTTGGAAATCATTGTACTCAAAGTAGATTGTGCTACAAAGCACTTCTCTGCTGCGGTCTCAAAATGCCTATGCTCGGCTACGGCAAGTATATAATGGAATTGTTGTATATTCATCTACTACATCGATATTAACATCTAAACTATCGTTTTTATAGAACAAAGGTATTAGATATATTTGTACTATCAAAACAATTAGAACTATGAATAACGATAAGAAAAAGAAGTTATTTTCTGTATCTGGACGACCAATAGCAGAAAATCAAAACGTAAAAACAGCAGGTAAAAGAGGTCCTATGTTACTAGAGGACTTCTGGTTTCTAGAAAAACTAGCACACTTTGATCGTGAAGTAATTCCAGAGCGTAGAATGCATGCAAAAGGTTCTGGTGCTTTTGGTAAACTTACTGTAACACATGACATTACAAAGTATACAAAAGCAAAAATATTCTCTGAAATTGGTAAGGAAACAGAGATATTCATGCGATTCTCTACTGTTGCTGGTGAACGTGGTGCTGCCGATGCAGAACGTGATATTCGTGGTTTTGCAATAAAATTTTACACCGAAGAAGGAAACTGGGATTTAGCTGGAAATAATACACCTGTATTCTTCTTAAGAGATCCATACCGCTTTACAGACTTGAACAAAGCTGTAAAACGTGATCCTAGAACAAACCTTCGAAGTGCAAATAATAACTGGGATTTTTGGACTTTATTACCAGAGGCTTTACACCAAGTTACGATTACGATGAGTGATAGAGGTATTCCAAAGTCATACCGACACATGCATGGATTTGGGAGTCATACCTTTAGTATGATTAACGAAAATAATGAACGTGTATGGGTAAAATTCCACTTCAAAACACAACAAGGAATTCAAAACTTAACCAATGAAGAAGCTACAGAGTTAATTGGTAGAGATAGAGAAAGTCATCAAAGAGATTTATATGAGGCTATTGAGAATGGCGATTATCCAAGATGGGATATGAAAATTCAAGTGATGACAGAAGAACAAGCAAAAGCATGTCCTTTCAATCCGTTCGATTTAACCAAAGTATGGCCACATGGTGATTATCCATTAATCGATGTGGGAGTAATTGAACTAAATAGAAACCCTAATAATTATTTTGCAGATGTAGAACAAGCGGCATTCAACCCTGCAAATGTTGTTCCTGGAATTGGGTTCTCTCCAGATAGAATGTTACAAGGACGATTATTCTCTTACGGAGATGCACAACGCTATAGATTAGGTGTAAATCACTATCAGATTCCTGTAAACACGCCTAAATGTCCTTTCCATAATCATCACAGAGATGGTGCTATGCGAGTAGACGGAAATGAGGGTTCTACCCTACATTATTTCCCAAATAGCTATAATCAATGGGAAGAACAAAAAGAACATGTAGAGCCAGCTTTAGAATTAGAAGGAGATGCATATCATTATGATTTTAGAGAAGATGACGATGATTACTTCACACAGCCTGGAAATTTATTTAGATTAATGACCCCAGAACAACAACAGGTATTATTTACCAACACTGCTGCAGAAGTAGGAGGAGCAGAAGTATTTATACAAGAAAGACACATCCAAAACTGCTACAAAGCAGATCCTGAATATGGAAAAGGAGTTGCTAAAGCACTTAGCTTAGATATTAATTCTATTATTTAATAACCTCCATTTTATTATACTAACACATGCCTGCCTAATTCGCAGGCATGCGTTATTTAAAGACTATTCTTGTTTATTTTATATAGTCTCAATCTTCGATAGACTTTACATATTATTTACCTTTAGCAATTAAATAGTTTAAGTGGTTTGAAGTAATAAAATTAGCAGAGAACACTTATTAAAAAAAAATCAACAATGTCAGATAAATTAAAACTTATATGGGATTTTAGAGGCCCAGATGCGAAACACATAGCCGAACATCATGCTATACATCTTCGTGAATACGTAAAAGCCGAAAATTTAGAAAATACCATTTGCGATATTCAAGAATTATCAGAAATGCGATTTATTGCTTTCATGGAAGGGCCGAAGGAGAAAATGGAATCGGTCAAGCCGATTTTGAAACCCCAGTTTGAGATGCCAGGAGAAGCAAAGAAATAAGTGTTTTTAATATCGAGAAGTGACTAAAACGGTTCATGCCAATTAAAAGTTAGTTGTTTGGAAAGAAGAGTCTTTTGTATAGATAATTGAATATCTGGTATGAGCGATAATTTTTTCTGTCTTTATGTACAAAGAGTAGCGGCGTCGGAAGAAATGATAAAATAAGAATAGAATGCTCCCACCTAAGAGAAGATGGAAATATTGATAAGAAATCTTATGTAATAAATTTTTAAGTATGGGGATATTCACAGGTTAATTATTTTTTTTGCGCGTAAAAAAAATAAAACTCAAATTAAATGCTAATATCTACAAAACTAAGAT
>JAJYTI010000160.1 GCA_021793135.1 Bacteroidota bacterium | reverse complement strand
TTCGAAAAGTAGCTCAAAAGATTCAAGAAAAACAATTACTGTATTATGAAATAGATTAAAAATAAAATTTACTTCCCCTGAAATCGGATATGTCCATGTTGTGTATATATTTTATCCATATATAGTTAGACTTCACAATATGGACAGTCCGATATAAATTGCGATGATAGATGAGATTTAAATCTGTTACAACGTATAAAAATTTGATAATGTGTCATGTAATTAAATGCAATATGTTGTTTTGTGTAAATATCATTGCTAGTTAATTTTATGCAATTTCTCATTTGTTCATTGCAATTGAAGCACAGCTCCTTAAAATTCGTTTTTGGGGAGCTGTTGTTTTTTATAATAGATTGTTGATCTATTTAATTTCTCCTTTTATAGGTTATGATTGTTTAGATTTTTAATAGTTTTTTCACTAACTTGTAAGGAAGTAAAGACGTTTCAAACATCATAAAAAAACGGTTATGAAGAAACTATTATTATTTCTCTTCGGTTTTTATTCCTTTTTTCTTTATTCGCAAGAAGATAATTTTATTGGAGATACATTGCATAAATCTCTATTTAAAATGGAAGAAGGAAGTGTGTTAGAAAATATTCACTTTACTATGGACTTGCGGTTAAGCCTTCATAACCATCACGAAAATGGGAGAGATGATAATTATACCGAATTTCGAAATCTTTTTGCAATAGGATTACAAGGTAAAATAAATGATAAGATAGGTTTCCGATTCCGAAATCGTTACAATAGAGAAGCGGTACTGCAAACTTTAGATCAGTTAGATGGATCGGTAGAATTAGCATATATAGACGTACAATTATCACCACGAACAGAATTACTTTTTGGTAAAATGTTTGCTTTTTTTGGAGGATATGAATATGAGTTTATACCTGCAGATGTTTTAGAATATAATGATATACAGAATAACCTTTTAAATTATGTAACTGGGATAGGAGTGAAGCATAAGATATCAGAAAATCATGAATTTGGATTTCAAGCATTGAATTCTAGAACCATGCGATATCAAGATTTATACGAAGGGAATGTCCCAGAAAATGTAAAAGAACCTAAATGGCCATTGGCCTTAGTAGGAAATTGGAATGGAAGCTTTTTCGATGGTAAATTTGAGACAATTTATAGTTTTAGTCGATTTAGAATTGCAAAACAACATGGTACAACTCACGCTATTACATTAGGGAATAAATTACATCTAAAGAAATGGACACTGATGTATGATTTTAATATAAGCGACGAACAGTTGGACACAAAAGGTATTATTTCCGAGATTTTAGATGAGGATCTTATTGCTCTTGATGCTGTTTATATGGAGCATTGGTTGCGTAGCGAATATGAATTTTCACCTTCGATTAAAGGTTTAATTACTTTGATGACTAGCGCAATGCTTATGCAAAGAATATAATCGATTCTAATAGCGGAAGAGATTTATTGCGTACAAGTTATGGAATAATTCCAACGGTTACTTACAAGCCTTTCGAAGATGTGAATGTTCGGTTTTTTGCGGCATATATAGGTCGATTTTATAGATATTCCAATTATTCTAAAGACGTGTTAGGTATAACAGATTATAATACCCACGAAATACAATTTGGATTAATAGCGCCCATCCAGATATTTTAAAAGAAGCTTGAAAACGTAATTATTGAACAAGTAATGAGTAGCAAGAGGCTTATAATAAAACCTATGGAATATTCTTTTTGAATAATACATCGGACAGAAAGTGTAAAAGATATAAGTTGTGCAATAAGAAAAGGAATGGTTAACAGTTCTCTAAATACTCCGATTAATACAGAATCTATTTGCCATAAGTTTATAAGATAGATAAGCAAAAAATACAAGACTATTGCAAAATTAATAAGCATAAGCTTTCTTGGTCGAGTTAAAGGTTGGATTTGCATCTCAATATTTTTTATTAAAACAATTTAGCTATTAAATACATATTCTAAAATACGCTATAGCATCTTTTACCAACCTAAATTCGTTTTAATTCTTCTGCAAAGTATATTTCATAGACTTACAAAAGTTCTATCCTATAAAATACGACATTCTTTAGCTTTTTAAAACCTATCTATTTGATTTAGATGGATTGCTAAAAAAGGCTTTCAGCAATGTATTAACTCCTTTGAAAACGGTATACATAGCTGCAAAAAAGGCGATAAGTCCAGGTATTAAAAACACCCAAAAAACATAAGTTTCTTTGTTAAGTCTTGCTAAACTAATCAATACCGGAGCCAACACTAAAAGAGGCAATGCAATGATTAAAAATTTAATTCCTTTTTTGAAAAGTTCTCTATCTGTTCTTTGTTGCATTTCTATAAGCTTTTATTGCATCTCTTACGTTTGGATAAGAATCTATCCATTCTTGAGCTTCGTTTGTTGAAATATTAAGTTCTTCTTCTAAAATTCGAACCGCCCGATTTACTAATTTATTATTACTCAATTGCATATCGATCATCTTGTTGCCCTTCACTCGACCCATACGCACCATAGACGCAGTAGAAATCATATTTAGAACCATTTTTTGTGCAGTTCCAGCTTTCATTCTAGAACTTCCTGTTATAAACTCAGGACCTACTACCACAACAACTGGATAATCGGCTGCTAAGGCAATTGGACTCCCAATATTACAACTGATGCTTCCAGTAGGAATACCATTTTCCTTACATTTTTTTAATGCTCCCAAAACATAGGGAGTAGTGCCAGAAGCTGCAATACCTATTACTATATCCTTGCTATTGATAGCGTATGACTGTAAATCTTTCCAACCAGCTTCTAAGGAGTCTTCTGCAAATTCTACAGCATCGCGTATAGCTGTATCCCCTCCAGCAATCAAACCTATTACTAAACCTTTTGGTACGCCAAAAGTAGGAGGGCATTCACTAGCATCTAATATTCCTAATCTGCCACTTGTTCCAGCACCTATATAAAAAATTCGACCTCCACGTTGAAGCGCTTTGGTAGTTGCTTCTGTAAGTATTTCGATGGCTTCTAACTCTTTATTTACCGCTTGAGCAACGGATTGGTCCTCGGTATTAATAGCATGTAAAATATCTTTAGTAGACATTTTTTCAATGTCATTATAATAGGAGTCTTGTTCGGTAGTTTTAGTAAATTCCATACGCACAAAAATACAATTTATATATGTTATTAAACTATTGAAGAACTACAAAAGAAAATGGCCCTCATTATGGAGAGCCATTTAATAAATGTATTATGAAATCTATTATAAAATTTCATCAAATAATTCACGTAACTTTTTGTCTGACGGACGATAGGTATCGGCATCGTAAATTTTACCTTCTGGGTCTATTAGAATGAAACGTGGAATGGATTGTACTCTATATCCTTTAGCAAATTCAGCATTCCAAGCATCTCCACCAGAATATAATTGTACTCCAGCTAACTCTTTTTCCTCAACCATATTTTTCCATTTGTCATACGCTTTGTCTTCATCAATAGAAATTCCTACAAACTCTATGTTTTTTCCTTCGTAATCTTTTGCAACTTCTTTTAAATATGGAATTTCATTCAAGCAAGGTACGCACCAAGTAGCCCATACATCAATATACACATACTTACCTTTTAAATCTTCTAGGCTAGTGGTGCCTCCATTAAAATTCTCATAATTAAAAGTAGGAGAATCTTTTCCTGGAGTAATTTGGTTTAATGCCGCATATACGTCTTCCATTTGTTGTTTTAGCTCTGGATCGGTTTGATTTTCCATGTAAACATCATATACCTTATCTAGATGTTTGTCCGGTTTTAAACCATAGCCCATAACTTCTTTAAGCAAATCATTTTTAGCAAAACTCTCTGGATATTTTTCATTTACAATCTTCATAAAATGCAATGATTCATTTAAAGAGTCATTTAATGGCATTTGCTCCGATTTACGAGTGAAGTTTCCTAGAACTAATTGTTTATACCCATTAGAAATACGATATTCTAAAGTATCGGTTAAATTTATTTTTTCTGCTGGATCGTAAAAACCTGAAGGTAATTCCACTTCATCAATACCTTTTAGGTAGGTATGATTTGGTTCATAGCTATTAAGAAGCGAAGCTCTTTGATAAAAGAATTCTCTTTTTTGAGACTCTAGGAAGTCAGAATTAGAGATATCCTCTTCTTCTAAAGCCGAATTAAGTTGGTTTTCTATGTCTTTCAATGACTTAGTAAATTCTTTTGGCTCTTCACTAAATAATTCACGATAATCAACAGAGATAGCTTCTTTCTTATTGAATAAGAATTGATTCTCTTTATCTAATTCTCCAGAGAATGAAAGACTCTCTTTAATTTGCTCTAAATCAATGTCTAAGGCAAGGTCTTTTCCTTGTTCTAAATATAATTCGATAGGAGTTCTACCAAATATCGCATTATAATAACCACTATATGGTAGCTCTAAAGTAGTTTCAAAACTACCGTCTTCTTCAAGAATAACATCTTTTTCAAATTCCGACCCAAATATAGTGACCATCCCATTTGGACTATTCTTTACGTTTCCAGAAATAAAAAACTCTTTATTTTCTGAATTGGTCTTGTCAGATTTTTTTTTGTTTGTTTCTCCACAACTAATTGCAGCGATAGCTACAAGTAGTAATAGCACTTGTTTTTTCATAAAATTAGCTTGTGTTTAAATAACGAAAGTACAATTTATAATTTACTTACAAAATATTAGGCACAAGCTTGATAAGAAATTGGTATTTTTGTTCGAATTTAAATTGGAGAATTTATTATGGATACAGCACATTATATAAGTAAAGCTATTTTAAATATACAAGACGTACAGCAAATACTAGATGAGGGG
>JAJYTI010000159.1 GCA_021793135.1 Bacteroidota bacterium | reverse complement strand
ATCTTCCTTGTGAACCATATTTTCTTATAGAATGTCCGTTTAACTTGAAAATTAAATCATCTCTATGTATTCCATAATTTGTATAAGTAGCACGACGATCCCTATCTTCATTTTCTTCTAGTAACTCAATTAAACTTTTTTCTTGTAATTGAGATTTAAATTTTAGACTTACTTTTTCATTCGCATTAATCGAATGATATCTACTCTCAAAAATAGGAGCAAAAGCCTCTAAAAACTCTACTCGTTTCTTATAAATAGGTTCTGCTAACTGATGGAGTTGTTGGTTGTAAATTTGTAAAGTATTTGAATCATATGTGTGGTTTGCTGCAAAATATTTTAATAATGCATTACGTTGAGATAATACTCGATTGTAATTTAATAAGTTCTCTAAATAAATAGAATCACCTTGCGAAATTACTCCATCTATAAAACGTCTTCTAGTTTCGCTACCTTCTTTAATCAAGTCATTATCGGCAGGAGAGATGATAACTAGTGGGATTAAACCTATATGATCGCTTATTTTCTGGTAAACTTTACCATTTCTCTTTATTATTTTTTTCTGTCCTTTCTTAACACTTAAAATAATACGTTCTTCTAAATCGTTTTTATTATAAATAGCATCTAGTACAAAAAAATCAGATCCATGACGTATATTCTGACTGGTAATAGGGTTAAAATAACTTTTGCCAAATGACAGGTGATAAATGGCATCTAGCACATTAGACTTACCAATACCATTGGGGCCAACAAGGCAGTTTATTTTTGAATCGAACTCAAAGCTTTTATTCTCTAAGTTTTTATAGTTTAATACCGTCAGTTTTTGTAAATTCATATTCTTTTAGCAAGTGTTTGTTCTAGGGAATTATCACCTAAACTTGGAAAGTACAAAATTAAACTTTCTATTAGTTAAAAAAATAGAAATACTTATCCTTTCAAATGTGAATAAATATTATATTTTTGCACCACATAAAACTAAGTATTATGGCAACGTACAAAAGAAGAGGTCACAAACCTAACACACAAAAAGAGAAAGAAGCGCAAATTGAGGATAATAGTACAACAGCAGAAGTATTTAATACGCTAGATGAAGGAGCGCATAAAACAGAAGCTTGGTTAGAAAAAAATCAGAAAAAAATACTAGGTGTTATCGGTGCAGTTGCAGTGGTAGTGCTTGCAGTATTACTATATCAAAACTTTGTTCATGCTCCGAAAGAGAAAGATGCTATGAATGATATGTTCCAAGCACAATTATATTTTGAAAAAGCGGTTGATGGAGAAGATGCAGAAGAAAATTATAATTTAGCTTTGAATGGAGGTGATGGTAAATTTGGATTCTTAGATATTATCCAAAATTATAAAAGCACAAAAGCAGGAAATCTTGCGAATTATTATGCAGGGATGTCATATCTACACACCAAAGATTATAAAAACGCAATTACTTATTTAGATAAGTTTAAAAGCAAAGACGAGTTACTAGCACCATTGGCTACAGGAGCAATCGGAGATGCATTTGTACAATTAGACCAGTACAAAGAAGCATTAGATTACTACGAGAAAGCTGCAAATATGCGCGAGAACGAAGTGACTACTCCAATCTACTTGTTAAAAGCAGGTACAATAGCACTGGAGTTAGACAAAGCAAGTTTAGCTAAGAAATACTTAGAGAAACTTACAGAGCAATATCCAAATACAGAAGAAGCTAACAAGGCACTTACTTATTTAGGAACAGCACAAGCACTTAATTAATAGTTTTTATAGAGATGTCAAAAAAGAGAAATCTTTCAGATTACGATAAAAACACACTTCCAGATGCATCAAACTTTAAATTTGGGATTGTAGTTTCTGAATGGAACGAGGAGATCACCGAAGGGATGTTTTCTGGAGCAAAGCAAACTTTATTAGAAAATGGAGTAAGCGAAGAGCAGATTGTTCGATGGGATGTTCCTGGTAGTTTTGAGTTGATTTATGGTTGCAAGCGTATGCAACAAGCTATAGATTCTTTAGATGCCATAATTGCTATAGGTTGTGTAATCCAAGGAGAAACAAAACACTTTGACTTTGTGTCCGAGGCGGTATCTTTGGGGATTAAAGATTTAAACGTACATAGTAATATTCCTGTAATATTTTGTGTGCTAACAGATGACAACTATCAGCAGTCATTGGATAGAAGTGGAGGAAAACACGGAAATAAAGGAACAGAGGCAGCCATTGCTGCTATTAAAATGGCCAACTTACGTTTTATTTCTAAACCAGAATAAACTATAATAAGAACGCTGTATTTAGCTTTTAATTTTTAGTTATATAATGTAAAAACCCTGATTAGATTGGCTAATCAGGGTTTTTCTATATAGCTTGTTAAACGATTTTAATAGGTTTGTTAATCTTGATTTTATAGCAAGGATAAAACAAGAATATGGTTTATTATAATTTTTATAGCACATCATAAATGCGTATTTTTGGCTTAATTGGTGAATTGTGATTTTTAGAAAAAGAAAAAAGAATAAGAAATTTGAATACCAAACTCGATACTATAAAAGTAGGCGAGCAGATGGCCCTTTTAAAATAGAATATAAGTTTGATGAATATCGTACTACGGTAGGAAGCAATAAAGGACTTGTGACTAAATTTAGAAAGGCAGTATTCGATATTAAAGAAAATAGAGACCCTTCAACTACTAGAATAACGCTAATCAT
Source organism: Bacteroidota bacterium (assembly GCA_021793135.1). GTDB lineage: Bacteria > Bacteroidota > Bacteroidia > Flavobacteriales > Flavobacteriaceae > JAJYTI01. The sequence continues at coordinate 2,149 of JAJYTI010000159.1, read as the reverse complement.
AGCGCTTATTCTAATACTAATATTTCTATTTATCATAGATTTCGATCTATCAATCTTTAGACAACCTTTGTAAATGACAGATGTAATTAAATTGTTGCCCGACCACGTAGCTAATCAAATTGCAGCTGGTGAGGTAGTGCAAAGACCAGCTTCTGTAGTCAAAGAACTTCTAGAAAATGCTATTGATGCAAAGGCAACTCAAATAACTTTAGTAATTAAAGATGCGGGTAAAACTCTAATTCAAGTAATTGACGATGGTATAGGTATGACTAGTACCGATGCGCGATTATGTTTGGAAAGACATGCTACATCTAAAATTTCTAAAGCAGACGATCTTTTTGCATTAAACACAAAAGGTTTTCGTGGTGAGGCACTTGCTTCTATCGCGGCTATTGCACATATGGAGGTACAAACACGTACAGAAAACCAAGAAGTAGGAACTCTTATACAGATAGAAGGTAGCGAAGTTAAAAAACAAGAAAGTATAGTAACATCAAAGGGTACTATTATTCGAGTAAAAAATCTGTTTTATAACATTCCTGCTAGAAGAAATTTTTTAAAAAGTGACTCTGTAGAGAGACGCCATATTATAGATGAGTTTCAACGCGTAGCTTTAGCACATCCCAATGTAGCATTTACTTTTTTATCCAATGATACTACGCTTTTTTCTTTACCGAAATCTAAACTACGTCAACGTATAGTAAATATTTTTGGTAACAAGATGAAAGAGCGTCTTGTACCTGTAGCAGAAGAAACAGACATTGTAAGAGTTTCGGGATTTGTTCAAAAACCAGAATTTGCAAGAAAAAATAGAAACGAACAGTTTTTCTTTGTTAACGATAGGTATATAAAAAGTGGGTACTTACATCATGCGGTAGTGGCTGCTTTTGAAGGTTTATTAAAACCAGATACACAACCAGGTTATTTTTTGTTTTTGGATGTAGATCCGAGATCTATAGATATTAATATTCATCCTACAAAAACGGAAATAAAATTTGATGATGAACATGCTATATACACGCTCTTAAGAGCTACTATTAAACATAGTTTAGGGCAGTTTAGTATTACTCCTGCGTTAGACTTTTCATTAGATTCAGAATTGGAAACTCCGTATGAATACGAAAATAAAAAACCAGTTCCACCTACAATTCAGGTAGATAGTGATTTTAATCCATTTAAGGAAGAGGCGAGGAGAATGAAACAGTTTAGAGCTGGAAACTTTAGAGCCAAACCTACCGAGTCGTGGGAAGCGCTATATACAGGAATAGAAAAAGAAAAGACTACAACCTCATTTGAGTCTCCAACATTTTCTGATAAAGAAGTTATAGAGCATAAAAGAACTATTGAAGGTTTACAAGGAACTGATTTTGAAGCGGAGCATGTAATTGGAACTTTATTTGAAGATGTAAATGCCAAGCCAAGCTCTAACACATTTCAATTGCACAGAAAATATATTGTCACTTCTATTAAAAGTGGAGTAGTAATTATTCATCAGCATTTAGCACATCAAAGAGTGTTGTATGAAGGTTTACTACGAAATATTTCTGTAAAAGAAGCCGTAAGTCAACAGTTATTATTCCCGTTGCAATTATCATTTTCTGCTCAAGATATTGCCTTGTTAGCCAATTTGCGTGAGCAATTAGAGACTACAGGTTTCGTAATTGAAAAGCTAGAAGGCGAAACTATGGAGGTTAGCGGAATCCCAGTACATATAAACGAGAGCAGCGTGCAAGAAATTATGGAGCAGTTGTTAGACGATATGAAACAAGATGTTCCAGGAGAGAGTTTTAGTCAGTTCGATGTCTTAGCTAAATCCTTAGCCAAGACAATGGCTATAAAGGTAGGAACTGCATTAACCGAGGAAGAACAAGAGCATTTAATCAATCAACTATTTGCATGTAAAGAACCTACGTTATCACCTGCTAATCGTAAGTTGTTGATAACACTAGGTATAGATTATTTAGACAATAAATTTATGTAACGAATGGGTAGAGTTTCAGAAACAATAAAGTCACTAATTATCGCCAATATTATCTTCTTTGTAGGGACATATTTGGTAGGTGATGTTGTATATAGGTTGTTTTCCTTATATTATTTTCAAAGTCCATATTTCCACTTCTGGCAACCTATAAGCCATATGTTTATGCAT
>JAJYTI010000158.1 GCA_021793135.1 Bacteroidota bacterium | reverse complement strand
CAAATTCCTTGGCTTGTTCTAAAATCTCAAGCTTTTCTTTTAAGCTCCATCTCTTGTATTTCATAATTTCAAAATTAAGTGTTTAAATTTGAAATAACACTCCAGCTTATTAAGGGGCTAAGATATTCTCCAATAATTTTTAAAATATTATAGATTGTGATTATAGATTGGTGAGTAATAATTGACTAGCGATTAAAAAAATAAACCACCGTATATAGGTATATACGATGGTTTATAAAATAAAAAAATGTGTTTTATTTAAAACGGAGCATTGTCTGTATCTTTTTGCCCCATCATCATTAAATAAGACTTTAAGAACGCATCCAAGTCTCCATCCAATACATCGTCTGTATTAGATGTTTCATGCTCTGTACGAACGTCTTTTATTAATTTATATGGGTGTAAAACGTAATTTCTTATTTGTGATCCCCATTCTATAGCTTTTTTATCATCTTCTATAGCTTTTCGTTTTTCTTGACGTTTGCGCAATTCGATTTCATAGAGTTGCGAACGTAAAAGTTGCATCGCTTTTTCTCTATTTTCTAATTGAGATCGTGTTTCGCTATTATGGATAATAATACCTGTAGGGTGGTGAGTAAGTATTGCTTTTGTTTCTACTTTGTTTACGTTTTGTCCTCCTGCACCGCCACTTCTAGCAAAATCCCATGAGATATCAGCTGGATTTATTTCAATCTCTATGCTGTCGTCTACCATTGGATATACATAAACTGACGCAAAGCTAGTATGGCGTTTAGCATTACTATCAAAAGGAGATATTCGCACTAATCTATGTACGCCGTTTTCGCCTTTTAACCAACCAAAGGCAAACTCACCTTGGATTTCTAATGTAACGGTCTTTATCCCTGCAACATCTCCCTCTTGAAGGTTAAGTTGTTTTACTTTGTATCCATGTTTCTCGGCCCACATGATGTACATTCGCATCATAATGCTTGCCCAATCACAACTCTCTGTTCCTCCTGCACCAGATGTAATTTGCAAAACAGCATCTAAATCATCACCTTCTTCGCTTAGCATATTTTTAAACTCTAGCTTTTCAATAGCGTTTAGAGCTTTCTCATAAGCTTTATTTAAATTCTGTTCTTCAAATTCTCCTTCTTTAAAGAATTCGTATGCGATTTCTAATTCTTCGGTAAGTTCTTTGGCTTCTTCATACTCTGTTACCCACTTCTTTTTACTATTTAGTTGTCGCATAAATGCTTCGGCAGCAGAAGAGTCATTCCAGAAGTCAGGCGCGAAGGTTTTTTCTTCGTCGTTAGCAATTTCTATTTCCTTGGCAGGTATGTCAAAGATACTTATTTAGTGCCTGCAGGCGGTTGGTAAGTAATTCTAGGTTGTCTGATGTAAACATATTGATTCTGTTTTATAGATTATAATAGTCCGTCTAAACCAGGAATATTTGGCATTCCTTCTTTGGCAACAGCTGCAATTTCGGTTTCGTGCACTTTAGAAGCTTTCTCTATTGCTTTATTTAAAGTTAAGATTAGATAGTCTTCTAATTGTTCTTTGTCTTCTAATAAACTTGGGTCAATCTCTATAGATTTTACTTCTCTATTAGCTGTTAGTGTGATGTGAAGTAGTCCATCTGATGTTTTTTCATCTACATAAACATCGTTCAAACGTTTTTTCGTTTCTTCTACTTTTTTCTGAGCATCTTTTAGTTTGCCCATCATTCCCATAAGGTCTCCAAACATATCGTATGATTTTTATTTTTTAATTTTTTACAAAATTACTACATTGTAAGGGTAATAGACAAGCTTTTATTAACCAATGAGAAAACATCTTTTTATATGGATTCTATGCTGTATTTTTGCAACTTCTTGTAAACAAAAAGACACTATGATAAAATCCGATGCTATATCAGCGCCACGTGCTGATAAAATTGATAAGGTATTAGAAAAACATGGAGATATTCGTGTAGATCCATATTATTGGATGAATGATAGAGAAAACCCCGAAGTCATCGATTACTTAGAGCGTGAAAACGCTTATTTCGAGTCGGTAATGGAAAGTACAAAAGGTCTTCAAGATGTACTTTTTAAAGAAATGAAATCTCGAATTAAAGAAGATGATACCTCTGTACCATATTTTTATAATGGATATTATTATGTAACGCGATACGAAACAGGTAAAGATTATCCTATTTATACTCGAAGAAAAGCCTCTATGGATGCACCAGAAGAAATTTTATTTGATGTAAATAAAATGGCTAAAGATTATGCATATTACCACTTAGGAGGAATTAGTATTAGTCCAGATAATAAATGGGCAGCTTATGCAGTAGATACCGTTAGTCGTAGAAATTATACTATCTATATAAAAAATCTAGAAACCGATGAGGTGCTAGAGAATGCAATAACACAAACTACTGGTAGCAGCACATGGGGCAATGATAACAAAACATTATTTTACTCTAGAAAAGATGCGGAAACATTACGTCCCAATCAGATTTTTAGGCATAATGTAGGTGCTAAATCTATAGAAGATGAGCTTCTGTACACGGAAGAGGATGATACTTACGTTACTTATGTTTATAAAACTAGATCAAGAAAATATATTGTAATAGGTAGTTCGAGTACACTGTCCGATGAGTTCCGAATACTGAATGCCGATACTCCAAGAGAGGAGTTTTCTATATTTCAAGAACGTACTCCAGATTTAGAATATCAAATAGAGCATTACAATGATCACTTCTATATTCTAACAAATAAAGATAAAGCCAAGAACTTCAAAATAATGAAGACAGATTTGGATAAGACAACCAAAGAACATTGGCAAGAATTGATTCCACATAGAGAAGATGTATTAGTAGAAGGCTTGGATTTATTTAAAGACTATATGGTGATTAGTGAACGTGCAGAAGGTTTAACCAAGCTTAGAATATTAGATTGGGAAGGGAATAGGGATTTCTACTTACCTTTTGAGAGTGAAACGTATAGAGCAAATACTACACAAAATCCAGAATTCAATACTTCTAAACTGCGATATGTTTATACTTCATTGACTACGCCTTTATCGGTCATGGAGTTTGATATGGATACAGAGGAAAACGAAGTATTAAAAGAGCAAGAAGTACTAGGAGGAACTTTTGATAAAGATAATTATGTTTCTCATCGTTTATGGGCTCCTGCAAGAGATGGGAAAAAGATTCCACTTTCTATGGTTTATCATAAAAACACGAAGCTAAATAAAGACACGCCATTACTGCAATATGGTTATGGGTCGTATGGTGTTACCGTAGATCCTAGTTTTTCTAGCATACGTTTAAGTTTATTAGATCGAGGTTTTGTTTATGTAATTGCTCATATCCGCGGAAGTGAGTATTTAGGAAGAGAATGGTATGAAGATGGAAAAATGTTGAATAAGAAAAATACGTTCACCGATTTTATCGATGTTTCTAAGTATCTTATTGATGAAGGTTATACTTCTAGCGAACACCTTTATGCTATGGGTGGTTCTGCTGGAGGCTTATTAATGGGAGCTATTGTGAATATGGAACCTGAACTATACAAAGGAATTATAGCACAAGTTCCATTTGTAGATGTGCTTACTACTATGCTAGACGATACTATACCATTAACAACAGGTGAGTATGATGAATGGGGAAATCCAAATGATAAAGAATATTACGATTATATAAAATCTTATTCGCCATACGATAATATTGAGAAAAAAGACTATCCAAATATTCTAATTACCACAGGATTTCATGACTCTCAAGTTCAGTATTGGGAGCCTGCAAAATGGATTGCAAGATTGCGGGAAAATCAAACGGGAAAGGGGGTTTTATTAATGCAAACCAACATGGACACAGGGCATAGTGGAGGCTCAGGACGCTTTGAGTCGATTAAAGAAGTCGCAATGGAATACAGTTTTATGCTGAATTTGGAAGAGATTTATAAATAATTCAGGATTTTTCGAGTATCTTTGCTAGCTAATTGGCAATCGGATTGGCGATTGATTCAATGAAAAATTATATCTATGGAAAATAAAATAAATGCACACGAAAGCATCCTAGAATTAATTGGTCAAACCCCGTTAATTCGTTTAAAACGAATAACGAAAGATATACCTGGAAATTTCTACGCTAAAGTAGAAGCTTTTAATCCAGGACATTCTACTAAGGACAGGATTGCGCTTCATATTATAGAGGAAGCAGAGCGTAAAGGTATTTTAAAACCAGGAAATACAATTATAGAGACTACTAGCGGTAACACAGGATTTAGTGTTGCAATGGTAAGTATACTTAAAGGATATAAGTGTATTCTATCGGTAAGCTCTAAATCATCGCCAGATAAGATAGATATGTTACGTGCTATGGGTGCTGAGGTATATGTATGTCCAGCAAACGTAGCAGCAGACGATCCTAGATCATATTATGAGGTTGCAAAACAACTTAGTCGTGACTTACCAGGATCTATTTATATCAATCAATATTTTAATGAATTGAATATAGATGCCCATTATACTACCACTGGCCCTGAAATTTGGGAACAAACTAATGGCAAGATTACTCACTTAATCGCTTGTAGTGGTACAGGGGGTACTATCTCTGGAACTGCACGATATTTGAAAGAAAAAAATCCAAATATTCAGATTATAGGGATTGATGCATACGGATCTATACTAAAGAAATATCACGAGACTAAGGAAATCGATCCAAATGAAATATATCCTTATCGAATAGAAGGTTTAGGGAAAAACTTAATACCAACAGCTACAGATTTTGATGTTATCGATAGATTTATTAAAGTAGCAGACGATACTAGTGCGCATACAGCACGTGAATTGGCGACAACCGAAGGTTTGTTTGTTGGCTATACAAGTGGAGCAGCAACCCAAGGTATGAAGCAACAGATCG
>JAJYTI010000157.1 GCA_021793135.1 Bacteroidota bacterium | reverse complement strand
GGAAGCCGCGTAGTTGTTGGCGGCGCAGGATTTCTATTGAATAATGAAATGGATGATTTTAGTGCCAAACCTGGAGCCCCAAATGCATTTGGTTTATTAGGAACCGATGCCAATGCCATAGAACCTAACAAACGAATGGTAAGCTCTATGATGCCAACCATCGTGCTAGACAATAACAGACCATATATGGTAGTAGGAACTCCTGGTGGTAGCACCATTATCACCTCGGTATTACAAAGCATTCTAAACATTATGGAATTTGAACTTACTCCCGAAGAGGCTGTAAATACACCAAAATTCCATCACCAATGGAAACCAGATGTAATTTATATTGAAGAAGATTTCCCTTCTAACATCGCTTATCAACTGGAAGAAATGGGTTATACTATAGAAAAACGTAGTCCTATTGGTAGAACAGAGTTAATCTTAATCGACGAAAAGGGAATTCATGCAATAGCTGATAAACGAGGAGACGATAGTGCTTCAGGTTACTAAAAATCAATACCATAGACATAAAAGTTTACATTAACTTAATATACAAGACAATACAAAATCTTATTTTCGCTCCCAAAATATTTTGGATGATGCTATTTAGACTATCACATTTTGGCAAGCATACTGTTTCTACTATAAAGCTGGGATACGTTTACTTTCGTATCTGTTTATCGGTTTTAATTTTATTAGGTAGCAGTACTACAATTTTCGCTCAATCCACTTTCGAAAAAGAAAGCAAAGGGCATTTTACGTGGAGTCCTCAAAAAGGGCTTCGTTTTAAAACTGAAGACGACGCTTTTTATGCAAAAATGGGATTTCGCATGCAAAGTAGATTAACCCTTAACGAAGCAGATAAAACCTCATACGAAGCAAAAATAAATCGTCTTAGATTTGATGTAGATGGTTATATTGTATCTCCTAAATTTGCATATGAACTAACTGTAAACTTCTCTCCAGATGATTTCAATATCGGAGACAAAGAACGCATAAGCCTAATTCGTGATTTATATTTTAGTTATAATCCTAATAACAATTGGTCTTTAATCATCGGACAGACCAAATTGCCAAGTAGCCGACAATCGGATAACTCTTCCGGGAAACTACAGTTAACTGACCGAACGTTCAACAATAGCGATTTTAATACTGACAGAGATCTTGGTGTTCAAGCACATTATTATCAATTGCATGACAAGCGATTTTCTTATGCTATAAAAACCGCTTTATCTAGCGGAAAAGGATTACAATATTTTAAAACAGATTATACTTCCTATACGCTGTCGGGTAAAGTAGAATTGTATCCACTTGGAGATTTCAAAAATAATGGTGCATATTCTGAAGGAGATATAGAAAGAGAAGAAACTCCTAAGATTTTACTCTCTGGTGCCTATCATTACAATCATAATGCATCAATGACCAAAGGTTTACATGGCAATCGATTATATGAACCTAGAGATCTTCAATCTGCATATTTAGATATAATGATTAAATACAACGGATGGTCTGCTATGGCTTCCTATCTTAACCGATCAGCACAAGATCCGGTAACTACGGATAATGATACTAACCAGCATGCCATACTTTATATTGGTCATGGTTTAGATTATCAGTTAAGTTATATCTTCCCTAGAGATTACGAACTTATAGGTCGATTCTCTAATCAGAAAATGGATAATAAAATTTATGAGTACAATTTTGCTAATACGAAGGCATGGTCGTTAGGATTGACTAGATATATCTGGCAACACAAACTCAAATGGCAAGCCGAGTTTACCTACAAACAAGAAGAATTTATTACTACAACAAAGGACAGCTGGTACACCCGAATACAATTTGACATTTTGTTATAACACCCTAAATTAATCTCAAAAAAACTTCACACTACACTTAAAAGCTAGTACATTTTTTAAAGTTGTAATGGCTAATTTTTAACTGATTTTTTCGATTGTTTGTGTAAATTTGCAAGTATGAAACGTAATCTTCTGTTACATATATTTTGTGCATTTGCACTCTTTTTTCTTCTCATAGAAGGAGAGAATACATTGCATGCACACGAAGCATCGTTTCATAAGAACTATGCTTCAGAATTTGCAACAGAATTTCTCGTTGCACAGCATCAATTAAAAGCTACTTCCTTTATAAAGAAAAGTAATCTTTCTGAAGCAGATTTCTTTACTGCTCCATTAGGGGCAATCCCTTACTTATATTCTTTAGACTCATGGAAATATGCCTTACGTTTCCATAAAGATTTTCGAGAAGCAAATTTTATTCCCGACATACGAAAATCTATAAGTCAACTCTTATATCCCTACCATTTTTTCTGGTAAACATTTGTCTTTACATGTTTAATTTAAAACCCACTAGAATTTACTTCTAGCAGGGCCATCATTTTTATTTTAATATTATTAAATACGTATAGACTATGAGTAATTCAGGCCTAATAGGCATTCTTATTCTATTAATTTTTGTAGTACCTATTGTTTGGGTAATTTACAATTCCAATAACAAAGCAAAAAAACGTAAAACCTTAGTAAAAGACTTATGTACTAAAAATGGTATGTCTGTAGACAAACCTACACAAGTTGGCAATGCCTTAATTGGTATAGACTTCCGAAACAAAAAGATGTTTTACACCTTAATTGAAAATATAGAAGGTGCCTTTAGTATTATTCCTACAGAAAACATCGTTACGATTCATGTACTAGAAGAAACATATCCTGGAAAAGAAATTATCCAGAATGTAATTTTAGCAATCGATACAAAGGAAGAGAAATATCGTTTAAAAATTTATGATGATAAATCCGAAAAACTTGTCGTAACCGATGCTAGAGCTTGCTTACACGAAGCAAGACAATGGGCAGAACAGATAAAACCACAGCTTATATAATCCGTTTTTATAAGTAGTACAAAAATGACACGAGTTCAAAATTACTCGTGTCATTTTTTATTATCAGAAACTAGATTTATCTTTAGGCTTCCAATTTTAAACTACTCCTACCATGGAAAGTACAAACGAAATAATAGTGAAAGTAGAAGATTTACGAATTGCTTTCCGTAATTCGAACGTACTTAATGAAGTGGTTCATGGTGTAAGCTTCTCCATAAAAAGCGATGAAATACTAGGAATTGTTGGCGAATCCGGATCGGGGAAATCAGTTACTTCATTAGCATTAATGGGTCTTTTACCCGCAAAAAACACTGTAATCACGGGCTCGGTAACTTATAAAGATATCAACTTATTAAAGCTTTCACCAAAAGATTGGCAAACGATTCGTTCCAATAAAATTGCAATGGTGTTTCAAGAACCAATGAGCGCCTTAAACCCATCTATACGTTGTGGAAAACAAGTAGCCGAAGTATTGTTGCAACATAGGAATATAAATCCAAAATTAGCAAAGAAAGAAGTATTAGAGCTTTTTAAACAAGTACGCCTACCCGATATTGAAAAAATTTATCAGAGTTATCCTCATGAGATAAGTGGCGGACAAATGCAACGAGTAGTTATCGCAATGGCTATTGCCTGCAAACCAGATGTGCTCATCGCAGATGAACCGACAACTGCACTAGACGTTACTGTACAGAAAGAAATCTTGCAACTTTTAAAAACTATACAGCAAGAAACCAAAATGGGAATGTTGTTTATATCTCACGATTTAAATGTAGTTTCGGAAGTAGCAGATAAAGTATTGGTAATGTATCAAGGGAATGCTGTAGAATATGGTACTACCGAACAGGTTTTTAAAAATCCCCAGAATGATTATACCAAAGCATTACTTTTATCCAAACCATCGGATACCGAGCGCCTAGTAGAGCTACCTACTATACACTCACTTCGCAATCAAACTTTTAAATCGAGAATAGTTTCGCCCCAAGCACGCGCTTCTAGACATAGAGAGCTTTATACCAAAGAGCCTATTTTAGAAATAAAAAAACTTGTAAAAGCATATTCTGTTCCACAAGGTTTATTCAAAAAAGAAACAATTTTTAAAGCTGTAAACGAGGTAAGTTTTTCGGTATATCCTGGTGAAACTGTTGGCTTGGTAGGAGAATCTGGTTGTGGAAAATCCACCCTTGCCAAAGCTATAATGCAACTTGAACCAGTTAGCGAAGGTAGTATCTGGTACAAAGGAAAGGATGTGACCAATTTAAAAGGCAAGACATTAAAAGAATACCGAAAGGAAGTGCAACTCATTTTCCAGGATCCATTTGCTTCTCTAAATCCAAAAATGACCATAGGTCAAACCATAGTTGAGCCTATGCAAGCGCATCATATTTTAGAAAATAGAGCAGAAAGAGTACAACGTGCAAAAGACTTATTAATACGGGTAGGTTTAGAACCTTCACATTATAACCGATACCCACATCAGCTTTCAGGAGGTCAACGCCAACGAGTAGGCATTGCACGTGCCATTGCGGTGAATCCTAAGGTAATTATTTGCGACGAATCGGTTTCTGCACTGGACATCTCGGTACAAGCCCAAGTATTAAACTTACTTAACCAATTAAAAGAAGACTTTGGTTTCTCCTATCTATTCATCTCTCATGATTTAGCAGTGGTAAAATTTATGGCAGACCAACTCCTTGTTATGAATAAAGGAAAACTTGAAGAAATAGGCGATGCAGACGAAATCTATACCAACCCAAGAAAAGAATATACCCAACAATTAATTGGCGCTATTCCTAAAGGGATATAATAAGTTATTTATCAACTTATATTCGAACACCTTTCAACCGAAAAAGAAATCCTTTTTTAGTATAAATAAATTTTTAACACAAATCATAAAAAATTTATGTTAAATCAATTATATTTGAAATTATGGCGTGATACACGCTTATTGGGTGTATTAACGCCATAATTATGCATATTATCGCGTTAATACATATGTTATGTTCAACCCTAAA
>JAJYTI010000156.1 GCA_021793135.1 Bacteroidota bacterium | reverse complement strand
GTTTAAAAGAAACAATAAAATTAGGCATAGCTAGCTCGGAAGTAATTATATTAGGAAAAAAGAATGCCAAGTTTATTGAAAAATTAAACCAAGAAGCTCAAATTTTCAGTAACTTAATCGTTTTAGAGCATCCACGATATATCCAACAATATCGACTCCGTGAAAAAGAATTATTCATCGATAAGTATATGAAAGCATTAAATCAGATTTCATGAGCACTACCCCTATCCTATTCACCATTGGTCATTCTACAAGAGAACTGGAAGAATTCTTGGATTTATTGAAACAAAATAAAATTGAGAAGCTAATCGACATTAGACGTTTTCCTGGTTCAAGAAAATATCCACAGTACAATCAAGATAATTTAAAGAAATCCTTAGAAAAAAACGATATCATATACGAGCATGCTTTAGGTTTAGGCGGACGAAGAAAACCTCATGAAGATTCAAAAAACACGGTATGGAAAAACAAATCCCTTCAAGCCTACGCGGATTATATGGAAACAGACGAATTTGCAAAAGCTATAGCAAAATTAAAAGAAGAAGCAAAACAAATAACTACCGTTATTATGTGTTCTGAAGCCGTTTGGTGGCGTTGTCATCGGTCAATGATTTCTGACTATTTAAAAGCTCAAGGATGGGATGTTGAACATATTTTAAGTCCAACAAATATTCAAGAACATCCCTATACAGCCCCTGCAAAAATAGTAGATGGAAAACTTACCTATCAGAAATAACACTTGATACTTAATTCTTTAAGTCTTGTTAATTTAACAGATCACTTCAAAAATATTATGCAATTTCATTACATTTAGTCAAAACGAAATCTATTTATGGCTATAAAAGAATTTGATGTATTTGTAATAGGAACTGGTAGTTCTGGAAAGCAAGTTGCTATGGATTGTGCTGAAGCTGGAATGGAAGTCGCTATTGCCGACAATAGAGAATATGGTGGTACTTGTGCAAATCGTGGATGTGATCCTAAAAAAGTACTGACAGGTGTAACCGAAATAGTTCAAGCTGCTAAAAACTTAAAAAACAAAGGATTAACTTGTGTTCCCGATATTGATTGGTCTGCATTAATGAAATATAAAAACACATTTACTTCTGCAGTTCCTACAGTACATGAAAAAGAATTAAAGGAAGCTGGAATAAGTTTATATCATCAATCCCCTAAGTTTCTGGATAAAAACACTTTGTCTGTAGAAGGAAAAATAGTAAAAGTGAAAAAAGTTGTTATTGCTACAGGTCTTATCCCATTAGAATTAAAAATTCAAGGTAGAGAATATCTCAAAACCAGTGATGATTTTTTAAGTTTAGAAAAATTACCCGAGGAAATAATATTTGTTGGTGGCGGCTATATAGGGATAGAATTGGCGCATCTAGCTGCACGCTGTGGATCAAAAGTAATAGTAATACAATCTACAGACAGAATTCTAAGTGAATTTGATTCTGATTTAACCGATAAACTCATAGAAATATCCAAATCTCTTGGAATTAAATTTTTATTTAATGCACGTGTAACTAAAGTAGAGAAATTACAGAAGAATTATCGAGTTTCTTATGCGCATGGAAATAAAACAGAAACTGTTATTACTCAGATGGTTTTTAATACTGCCGGTAGAGTTCCATCGATTACCGAGCTAGATTTAGATAAAGGAGAGGTAAGCTATGAAGAGAAAGGAATTTCTGTGAATGAATTCATGCAAAACACAAGTAATCCTAATGTTTATGCTTGTGGAGACGTAGCTGTATCAAAATTGCCTCCACTTACTCCAACGGCAAATTTAGAAGCAAAAATTTTATCAGAAAACATTAGAAACGGTAATAAAACCAAGCTTCCATCCCTTGCTATTCCGTCGGTTGTACATTGTATTCCACAAATTGCAAGTATAGGATTAAACGAATCAGATATAACAGACAAAAACAACACCTATCAAATAAATTATAATGAAGTTCCTGAATGGTTTAGTGCAAAACATAAAAATGAAACTAATTATATATACAAAGTAATTATAGAAAAAGAAACCAACTTAATTGTAGGGGCGCATATATTGGCAACAAATGCGGGCGAAATAATAAACTTATTTTCCATGGCAATAAATCAAAAAATAAAAGTGAATCAAATTAAGAATATGGTCTATGCATATCCTACATGGGGAAATGATATAAAATCTATGCTTTGAATATAATTGACTGTTATTTTTGATTACAGCCGATAAACAAAGAATGGGACATATTATTTATTCATCTTCACTTCATCTAAACCTATTCTTCTTCATATTCACAACGTATTCATATCACTTTAATATTAGAAAAAACTTATCGCACATACTCCTATTTATTTACCAACAAGGTTAAGAAAAGCGTCTACTGTTGGAAAACACTATGTCTCACTATCTTAATACTTTCCATAAATATAAAATAGTATCCCAGATTAACAACTTATAATCAAGAAACCTATTCATGATTAGTTATTTTAATGGATTACAAAATAAAATATTTAAAAAATATCAATAATGTAAATTACCCATCTAATTTATTTAGATTCTTAATAAAATATTTACGACTCATTTATCCCATTTTAAATTTTCTGCGTAACTTTAAGCAGTCTAATATTGTATTTTAAATAATGAATAAAGAAGAGAGAAAGGCACATTGGGAATCTATTTATAAAGATAAAAATCAAAATGAAGTAAGCTGGTATCAACAAGTTCCAAGTACGTCTCTTTCCTATATAGATATATTTAAATTACCTCTTACTGCCCGTATTATTGATATAGGTGGTGGTGATAGCTTTTTAGTCGATCATTTAATAAAATTTGGCTATCAAGATATAACTGTATTAGATATTTCTGCAGAAGCTTTATCACGAGCTAAATATAGATTAGGCGATAAAGCCAAAAAGATAAAATGGATTAACACCGATATCCTTGATTTTACACCAAATAGAAAATATGACTATTGGCATGACCGTGCGGCTTTTCATTTTTTGACCAATGAAAAGGATATTTCCATATACCAATCAATTGCTAATGAAGCTATATCGGATAATGGTTATATGGTAATAGGCAGTTTTTCGGATAAAGGTCCAGAGAAATGTAGTGGAATTCGTATAAAACAACATACGAAAGAAAGCTTAAAAAATATTTTTGAAAAGCACTTTAAAGTATTAGACTGTGTACCTGTAGTTCACCGAACACCCTCCGATACTTTACAGCACTTTATATTTTGCAGTTTTAAAAAAATACCAGAAACAAAATAATTTATAAAAATGAAAAGATTAGATTATTATAAAACGGACCCGAAATCTCTTAAAGGTTTACTCGAATTAGAAAAATACGTTGCAGGTTCTGAGTTAGACCCTAAGTTAAAGCATTTAATAAAGTTTCGCGCCTCCCAAATTAATGGTTGTGCATATTGTATAGACATGCATACTAAAGATGCTAGAAAACTTGGAGAAACAGAACAACGGCTATATGCAGTATCTGCATGGAGAGAAACTAACTTTTTCACCGAAAAAGAACAAGCTGCTTTAGCGTGGACAGAGGCATTAACGTTAATAGCTAACAATGAAATAACCGATGAGTTATATGAATTTGTAAGTTCACAATTTAGTGAGAAGGAATTGGTGGCATTAACCATGACTATTGTTGCAATTAATGGTTGGAATCGATTAGCTATTCCTTTCAAACAGGAAGCAGGAAGTTACGAGCCCCAATAAATATGAATTTAAATAACAAAATTGCTGTTTTAACAGGTGCAAGTAGTGGATTAGGTTCCGCAATTGCATCTGCTTTAGTTAAAGAAAATACTAAAGTATATGGTATTGGACGTAATGAGAACTCATTACACAACTTACAAAAAGATTTGGGTCCCCTATTCTATCCTGTGGTTTTAGATATCACAAATCAAGAAAAATTAAAAGATTGGGTTTCCTCTACTTTTAGTGCTGAAAACATACCAGACATTTTGATTAACAATGCGGGTTCAGGAGGTTTTGGAAATATAGATGAACTTCCGGAATCAGAATGGTTAACAATGATAAATACAAATCTTAATGGAATGTATTTTATCACTTCTAATCTAATTCCATTATTGAAGAAAAATCCTACTACCACACATATCATTAATATTGGTTCGATTTTAGGAAATACAGGAAGAGCTGGTGGTTCTGCTTATTGTACTACAAAATATGGAGTTCGTGGATTTAGTGAAGCATTATTCAAAGAACTACGAGCGGATTATATTAAAGTTACTTGCGTAAACCCAGGTTCAATTGATACTGGATTTTTCAAAAGCTCAGGAATAAATTCACATGAAAATATGCTACAACCATCTAATCTAGCTAACACTATAATTCATGTCTTAGAGACTCCAGATAATATGCTTATTAACGAACTAACAGTTAGACCTCTTGATCCCAGAAAACCAGCATAAACTATGAAACGAATCATTATTAAACGAGTATATGAAAAAGCAAGCAACCAAGATGGTTATCGCATGCTAGTAGATCGTTTATGGCCACGTGGAGTAAGTAAAGAAGATGCTAAACTGGACGAATGGAATAAAGATATAGCACCCAGTGCAGAATTACGTAAATGGTTCGATCATAGAGAAGAACGTTTTAAAGAGTTTATAACTCGTTACAAAAAAGAGTTACATGATAAGAAAAATGAATTAAAGCGTTTAAAAAAGATTACAGATAAACATCAATTGTGTTTATTATACGGCGCTAAAGACGAAAAAAACAATCAAGCCGTTGTTTTAAAATTGGTTTTAGATTCCTTATAAATCAAAACATCTCCATTATATTACTATAACTATAATTGCTTATTTTATATATGGTAAGTGTATGCTAAATCTCAAGGAGAATTAACATACCAAAGAGAAGGATTGGGAACAAACAATCAAAAAGTTGTTGACGCAATTGTAAAAACTACTAAAGAGAATTTATAGTTCTTAGACTCATAAATTAAAAAAAGCGTTA
>JAJYTI010000155.1 GCA_021793135.1 Bacteroidota bacterium | reverse complement strand
CGGCTATGTATACAGGAAGGTCTGTTTTTTCTGACAGACGTTTGTCTAATCCTCTAAGCATACTTCCACCACCAGCAAGATAAATTCCTGTGTTATAAATATCAGCTGCTAACTCCGGTGGAGTTTGTGCTAAAGTTTCCATAACTGCATCTTCTATTCTTAAAATAGACTTATCTAGTGCTTTGGCAATTTCTCGGTAGGATAGAAGTACTTGTTTAGGTTTTCCAGTTAGTAAATCTCTTCCTTGTACTGCTAAATCTTCTGGTTGATTTTCTAAATCTTCAGTAGCAGCACCAATTTGTATTTTAATATTTTCTGCTGTGCGAACTCCTACATATAAGTTATGTTGGGTACGCATGTAGTAAATAATATCATTTGTAAATACGTCTCCTGCAATTTTAACCGATTTGTCACAAACTATTCCACCTAATGCAAGAACAGCAATTTCTGTAGTTCCACCTCCTATATCTACTACCATGTTTCCTTTAGGCTGCATGATGTCAACACCAATACCTATTGCTGCTGCCATAGGTTCATGGATAAGGTATACTTCTTTTCCGTTAACACGTTCTGCACTTTCTTTTACTGCACGCATTTCAACTTCTGTTATACCACTCGGTATACAAATGACCATGCGTAATGAAGGGGTTATCCAACGCTTTTTAAGCGAAGGGATATCCTTTATGAACATGCTAATCATTTTTTCACTTGCATCGAAATCTGCAATTACGCCGTCTTTCAGAGGACGAATTGTTTTTATGTTCTCGTGGGTTTTCCCTTGCATCATGTTAGCTTCTCGTCCTACTGCAATGATTTTGCCAGATGTACGATCTCTTGCTACAATAGATGGGGCGTCTACAACCACTTTACCATTATGAATGATAAGTGTATTTGCAGTCCCTAGGTCAATAGCTATGTCTTGTGTTAAGAAGTCGAAAAATCCCATATTCTTATGGTCGGTTAAAACGTGTTATGTGTTTTTAATCTATTTTTTTAATGCTTAAAGTGACGAGTTCCGGTAAATACCATCGCCATTTTTTCTTTATCGCAATAATCTATACTGTCCTGATCCTTTATAGAACCTCCTGGTTGGATTACAGAATGTATACCTACTTTACTCGCTATTTCTACGCAATCTGGAAACGGAAAGAAAGCATCACTAGCCATCACAGCACCTTTTAAGCTAAAGCGGAAAGATTTAGCTTTCTCTATAGCTTGACGTAATGCATCTACTCGTGATGTTTGTCCAGTACCACTTGCGCAAAGTTGTTTGTCTTTTACAAGAACAATGGTATTGGACTTGGTGTGTTTACAAATTTTTGAAGCAAATAATAGGTCTTCAATTTCCTCTTCCGTAGGTTTCTCCTCTGTAACGTAAGTAAGTTGTGCTTTATTATCGGTAATATAATCTTTTTCTTGAGCAAGTACTCCATTTAAGCATGTACGAACTTGAATTTTTGGTAGATCAACTTGTTTTTGTTCTAAAAGAATCAAGTTTTTCTTAGTAGATAATAACTCTCTAGCATCTTCTGTAAACGCTGGAGCAATTACTACTTCACAGAAAAGTTTATGTATTTCTTCAGCAGTAGCTCTATCTATGCTTCTATTGCCGATTAAGATTCCACCAAAAGCAGAAATAGGATCTCCAGCAAGGGCGTCTACATATGCTTCATGCAAAGTCTCGCGCTGTGCTACACCACAAGCATTATTGTGTTTTAGGATAGCAAAGGTTGGTTTCTCATTTGCAAACTCATTCATTAAGTTTACCGCAGCATCTACATCTAGTAGATTATTATAGCTTAACTCTTTTCCTTGCAATTTGTTGAACATTGCGTCTAAGTTTCCGTAGAAGCTTCCTTTTTGGTGTGGGTTTTCACCATAACGCAGTTCTTGACCATTAGATTCGCTTATCTTAAATCCAGCAATATTTTGGTCTTCGTTGAAGTAATTAAATATTGCCGTGTCGTAATGGGAAGAAACATTGAAAGAACGTGCTGCAAAATATTTACGTTGCTCTAATGTGGTACTTCCGTTTTGTGTGCTTAAAATATCAAGTAGTTCTGTGTAATCTTCTTTAGAAGAAATACAAAGAGTGTCTTGGAAGTTTTTAGCAGCAGCTCTAATCAATGAAATACCACCAATGTCAATCTTTTCTATAATATCTTGTGCATTGGCACCAGATGCCACAGTGTCTTCAAACGGATATAAATCTACAAGCACTAAATCTAACTGAGGTATTTTATATTTGGCAACCTCAAGCTTGTCTTCTTCATGTTCTGCACGATTTAAAATACCACCAAATATTTTAGGGTGTAATGTTTTTACACGACCGCCAAGAATAGACGGATATTCTGTGATTTCTTCTACAGGAATTACATCAATTCCTAAATCGTTAATAAATTTTTGTGTTCCTCCAGTAGAGTAAATAGTTACTCCTAATTCATTCAACTTTTGAACGATTGGAGTTAATCCATCCTTATGGAATACAGAGATTAATGCAGATTGTAGTTTTATAGTTTGAGCCATGTTGTAAAATTAAGGAACAAAAATAAACAATTACTAAGAATTTCTGTAACAATATAGAGGAGATTTAGTCCTATAAAATGTAAGTGTGTTTTATCTATAAAATCGTAATGGGTGTCCAAAAGATTTATGGTGATAATAACATAGATTTGTATGTCGTTTGCGCGATAAATTACAAGCCTTTTAATTGAAAATAGAATCTATATGCGTGTGTTTTTTAGAATAATACGAGAAAGTCTGCATTTTGCATTAAATGCGCTAAAAGCCAATAGATTGCGAACCTTTTTGTCGCTTTTAGGTGTGACTTTTGGTATTTTTTCTATTGTCGCGGTGTTAGCGGCAGTAGATTCTATGAAACATGAAATAGTATCTAGTTTCGAAGATATGGATTCTCGAACCATATTCTTAAGTAGAATGTCTTTTGGACAAACTGATGTACCATTATGGAAAAGACAACAATTCGAAAATATAAGTTACGATCAATATATTGCTTTAAAACGTACCGCCAGTGAAGAGGAAGTGATGTGTTTCAATATGTACATGTCCATGTATAATGTGCGATATAAAGATAATTTAGTAGAAATGGTTCAAGTGCAAGCGACAACAGAAGAGTATACTCTGGTAGACCCGTTTCGATTAGTACATGGACGCTATTTTAATGAGTACGAATCGGTGTCTGGTGCTGGAGTTGTAGTTTTAGGGTATGATGTTGCTGAAAGCTTGTTTGGACAAGCAGCATTAGCTATAGATCAACAAGTGCGAATGTTTGGTAAACAAGTAACAGTAATTGGTGTCATTGAAAAAGAAGGAGAAAGTGCCTTTTCACAATCAAGAGATAATTTAGCTTTTGTTCCTATTAACTTAGGAAGAATGGTGTATGGAGCCAATACAAAACTTGCAACCACTGCTATAATAATTAAACCAGATCCTACTACCGAATCGGCGGCATACATAGCTAGTTTAGAATCTAGAATGCGAATCATTAGAGGGTTAGACGTAAAGTCAGATAATGATTTTTTTATCAATGAAATGGAAGGACTTTCAAAAATCATCGATCAATTTGTAGGTACTATGAATACTATAGGTTTTGTTATTAGTGGATTTTCTTTATTGGTAGGTGGTTTTGGTATAGCTAATATTATGTTTGTTAGTGTAAAAGAGCGTACCAATATTATTGGAATTCATAAAGCTTTAGGAGCTAAGAATCGTTTTATACTTATGCAATTCCTGTTCGAAGCAGTTATTTTATCTTTGTTAGGAGGAGGAATAGGAATTCTGGTTGTGTTTCTTTCCTTTTTAGGTTTGAATACCTTTGTATCTAGTTTTACTTTTATTCTTTCTCCATTGAACGTTACAATAGGTCTAGTAATTTCTAGTTGTATCGGATTTATTTCAGGAATTTTACCTGCATTATCTGCCTCTAGATTAAATCCAGTAGATGCAATTCGTACTGGAATGTAATAATAATTGACATTAATTTTGTATATTTATGTTATAGATGCATATTTGGCAATTAAAGAATTGAGTTATGAAAAAATTATCAACTATTATATTAATGAGTATTGCCTTGCTTGCAGGAGCGTGTAAGGAAAGTTCTAAGAAAATGGAAGGGGACGTGGTGATTGAAAAAAATCACGAATCTAAGAAAGAGAATAATTCGGAATACGTTTTGAATAAAAATGCAGTGTCTTTCAAAGATAAGCATGTTATGCCAAAACTGTTTGATGCTTATCAAATGATAGCGCAAGATTTAGTAAACGATGATTTTATAGAAGCGCGAAAACACGTTGCAAATTTATTGCAATCGGTTCAAGATGATGAGGATAGCAAATGGAATCGTTTAAAGCAAGTAATCGATTCATTATCTACAACAGAGGATTTAAATTCTTTCCGAGTTGGTTTCTTAGATTTGTCTAGAATAATGGAGTCTCATTTAAGGGAAGAGCTTACTAATGGAGAAATCTATAAGCAATATTGCCCAATGGCTTTCAATAACAAAGGAGCATTTTGGTTTGCATCAGATGAAGAGATTATGAATCCATATTTTGGAGATGCAATGTTGCATTGTGGAGAGGTTAGAGAAACTATTAAAGCAGAATAAGACTAAAATTTAATAAAATGTAAAGCTGAGTGGTAATTGACCGCTCGGCTTTTTTTGTATTTAGTAGTTTGTTTATCGTTAGTTAAAGTGGAGAAGTCTTCTTAATAAAAAAGCGCTTAGAAGATATCTTCTAAGCGCTTTTAGGTTTACTATTTTGAAATTATTACATCATTCCAGGCATTCCTCCACCCATTGGTGGCATTGCTGGAGTGTTTTCTTCTTTGATGTCTACTAAAGCACATTCGGTAGTTAAGATCATTCCAGCAACAGAAGCAGCATTTTCAAGGGCAACTCTTGTTACTTTTTTAGGGTCTATAATACCTGCTTCTAGCATATCTACGTAGCTTTCAGTTTTAGCATCGTATCCGAAGTTTCCTTTCTCGTCTTTTACTTTGT